>DASRAA010000304.1:0-16878 GCA_035638375.1 Binatia bacterium
CAAACGCAAGTAGAGCAGTCCCAGCAACAGGGCCTGCGCGACCCAAAACGGCAGAAAGATCTTCCAGAACAGCCGGCGGCTCATGCTTTCGCCTTCTCCGCAGTGGACGCGGCAGCGAGAAAATAACCAACGCCACGAATCGGCCGGATGAGATCTTCCGTGCCGGGAAATCCCCCCAGCTTCTTTCGCAGACGGCTTACGTGGACATCCACGCTGCGATCGAATGCATTCAGTGGCCTTCCGAGAGCAACTTCGGCAATCTGCTCGCGTGTGACAACGCTGCCGGCATTGCGCAGCAGTAGCTCCAGCACGTTGAACTCAACGGAAGTGAGATCAACCGTTACTCCGCCGCAGGTAACCGTGCGGGTGCCGGTGGAGAGCTCAATGTCGCCGACATGCAGGACCTCGTCAGAATGGGTGAGATCCGAAGCGGCCTCGCGAGTCCGCCGCAGTACGGCGCGAATGCGTGCTACCAGTTCGCGAGGATCGAAAGGCTTGGCGAGATAGTCGTCTGCGCCGATTTCCAGCCCGAGGATGCGATCGACTGCTTCTCCGCGCGCTGTGAGCAGCAACACGGGGACGTCGGAGTCGTGGCGCAGCGCTTTGAGCAACTCAAAACCGGAGCCCCCGGGGAGCATTACGTCTAGAATGATGAGTTCGTGCTGACGAGTGCGGGCGGCAGCCAGCCCTGAATCGTGATCAAAGGCGGCCTCAACCTGAAACCCCTCGGCTTCCAGAAAACGCTTGAGAAGATTGACGAGCCCACGGTCGTCATCGATGATAAGCAGTTGGTTCACAGAATTCATTGTGCCTTTTCCAGAAAGCGCGGGTAGTGAAGAATTGTTTCGCTTTGGCGAGGGACCCTTCACAAAACTTAACCTTCCTTCACCCTCTCTTAACGGCACAAAAAAAGCGCATTCCGTCTAATAGATAGGGTTTCATATATTCTAAATGGCGCGATCGTCGTGCCTACTCTAGCGCACGAGTCAATCATCATCCATTTCCCCGCGACGAGCCGTGCGCCAGTCTGGAGGGAATCTTGAGAATTCGCGTTATCGGTGGGCTGGTGGCGGCCCTGTTGGTGGTCGGGTTCCTGGCGAGCTGCAGCCGCGATCAAAAGAATGCGAAAGCGAGCGCGCCCCTGCCACCTGTGCCCGTGGGAGTGGCAAGCGTGCAGCAGCGCGACTTCCCTGTTTACCTCACCGGCCTGGGATCGGTTACGGCATTCAACACCGTTTCTCTGAAGACCCGCATCGATGGTCAAATTCTCCAGGTCAATTTCCAGGAGGGTCAGGACGTAAAGCAGGGCGAACTTCTAATTCAGATCGATCCTCGTCCTTACGAGGTCGCATTGCAGACCGCAGAGGCTAACCTGCAACGGGACGAAGCGCAGCTTAAGAATGCTCAGGTGCAGTATGCCCGCATGAAAGCTCTCTACGCCGGTGGAGTGATTGCAAAGCAGGACCTGGATACCCAGGAGGCGTCGTTCGGCCAGTACGAGGGTACGATTGCAGCCGACAAGGCAGCCATCGACAACGCTAAACTGAACCTTTTCTATACCAAGATCACCTCACCGATCAACGGCCGCATCGGTTTGCGCCAGGTCGACATCGGAAATTACGTGACGGCCGCCTCCGGTTCGTCGATGGCGGTGATCACTCAGATGCATCCCATCGCCATCATCTTTACGCTTCCGGAAGATCAGTTGCAGGAAGTGCGGCAGCGCATGCAGCAGGGAGCGTTGGCGGTGGACGTCTACAGCCGTGATGACCAGACAAAGCTTTCCACTGGCAAGCTGCTCACCATCGACAACCAGATTGATCAAAGCACCGGAACGGCACGCCTCAAGGCCGTTTTCGAGAATCCGGACAACAGTCTCTGGCCGAACCAGTTCGTGAATGTGCACCTTCTGCTGGAAACCCGCAAAGACGCAATCACCATGCCGGTGAGTGCGGTCCAACGTGGGCCGCAGGGCACGTTCGTTTACCTGGTGGACGACAAGAATACGGTGCAGGTCAGGCCGGTGCAGTTGTCGCTGACGCAGGGCAACGTAGCGGTGGTAGCGACCGGCTTGCAGCCGGGCGAACGGGTGGTTACCGACGGCCAGGAGAAATTACAGGCCGGCAGCCGGGTCGCCCCGCAGGGACCTGCCAATCAGTCGAAGAATACGCTTGCATCAGAAGGTAGCGTACCCCAATCATGAGCATTTCGCGGCCATTCATCTTACGGCCCATCGCAACTTCGCTGTTGATGGCGGCGTTATTGCTGGTTGGTCTGGCGGCGTACACGCAGTTGCCTATTTCGGCGCTGCCTCAGGTCGATTACCCCACCATTCAGGTCATGACGTTTTACCCGGGGGCCAGCCCAGAGGTGACCGCGTCCTCGATCACTTCGCCCCTAGAGCGCCAGTTCGGACAGTTACCCGGCCTGAATCAGATGACGTCGAGCAGCTCGTTCGGTGCGTCCGTCATTACCCTGCAGTTTGAGCTGCAGGAGAACATTGACGTCGCCGAGCAGGAAGTTCAGGCCGCAATCAACAGTGCGCAAACCTTCCTGCCGCTCGACCTGCCCAATCCGCCGATCTACAGCAAGGTCAATCCGGCTGACGCTCCCATCATGACCTTGGCCATGACCTCCGACAGCATGCCGCTGCCGAAAGTCCAGGACCTGGCCGACACGACCTTCGCTCAGAAGATCTCGCAGTTGCCGGGCGTCGGCCTGGTGACCATCAGCGGCGGCCAGAAGCCATCCGTACGGATTCAGGCCAACCCAACGGCGCTGGCTTCCTACGGCATAAGTCTGGAGCAGCTGCGCAACGTAATCGCGCAAGTCAACGTCGATCAGGCAAAGGGCCAGCTCCAGGACAACCGCCAGTCTTACACCATCAACGCCAACGACCAATTGTTCAAACCCGAGGACTACGCAGGCACCATCATCGCGTACAGGAATGGGAACCCAGTACGGCTGTCGGACGTCGCCACCGTTATTGAGGGCCCGGAGAATGCTTATCAGGCGGCGTGGATGAACACCACGCCAGCGGTCATTCTCAATATCCAGCGGCAGCCGGGTGCCAACATTATCAAGGTGGTCGACAGCATCAAGCTGCGACTGAAGCAATTGCAGGCGAACCTGCCCGCCTCGGTGAAAGTCGAGGTACTGACTGACCGCACGAACACTATCCGCGCCAGTGTTAAAGACGTGCAGTTCGAGCTGATGCTCACCGTCGTACTGGTGGTGTTGGTGATCTTTCTGTTCCTGCGGACGCTCTCGGCGACCATCATTCCCAGTATCGCTGTACCGTTGTCGCTCATCGGCACATTCGGCGTGATGTACCTGCTGAATTATTCGCTCGACAACCTCTCTCTGATGGCGTTGACCATCTCCACGGGATTCGTGGTGGATGATGCCATAGTGATGATCGAAAATATCTCGCGCTACATTGAAGAGGGGCACACGCCTCTGGAGGCGGCGCTGCAGGGCTCCGGTCAGATCGGCTTCACCATCGTGTCGCTGACTGTCTCGCTGATCGCTGTGCTGATACCGTTGCTGTTTATGGGCGACATTGTGGGCCGGCTGTTCCGCGAGTTCGCCGTCACGTTGAGCGTGACCATTCTGCTATCGGCTGTAATTTCCCTCACCCTAACACCAATGATGTGCGCGTTGCTGCTGCGGCCGCACAATGAACAGCATCGTGGGCGCTTCTACCAAGCCTCCGAACGCGTGTTCAACAAGACGATTGCCTTCTACGGCCGCACCCTGCAGTTCGTCCTACGGCACCAGACGACAACGCTGCTGGTCACCATCGGCACGCTGGTGGCGACGGTCTGGCTTTACATCATTGTGCCCAAAGGCTTCTTCCCGGTGCAGGATACGGGCGTGATCATGGGCATTTCCGACGCGCCCGAGAGCGTGTCGTTCGCGTCGATGTCCGAGCGCCAACAACGTCTGGCTGCGGCCATCCTGAAGGACCCGGACGTTGCCAGCCTGTCGTCGTTTATCGGTGTGGACGGCACAAATACCACTCCGAACAGCGGCCGCATTCAGATCAATCTCAAACCCAAGGATGAGCGTTCAGACGACGCGTCTGAGATCATCAAGCGGCTGCAGCGCGAAATTGCAGGAGTCGAAGGTATCACGTTGTACATGCAGCCGGTACAGGATCTCACAGTCGAAGACCGTATCAGCCGCACCCAGTACCAGTTCAGCCTGGAGGACGCCGATCCCAAAGAGCTGGCGGTCTGGACCAACAAATTGCTGGCCAAACTGAAGACCCTTCCCGAATTGCGCGATATCGCCACTGATCAGCAGAACCAGGCCGCCATGGCCAATCTGGTCATCGACCGCAATACGGCATCACGGATGGGTGTCAACATGTCGGCAGTGGACAACACTCTCTACGACGCTTTCGGCCAGCGGCTCGTGTCCATCATGTTCACGCAGCTTAACCAGTACCACGTGGTGCTGGAGGTGGACCCGTCTTTCCGCAACGATCCTGATTCGCTGAAAGACATTTACGTGCCGGGAAACATAGGAGCTACGGCAACCAATGCAACCACCGGCGGAACCCCGGGAACCGGCGCACCCTCGACACCCAGCACATTGACAACCTCGCCGACAAGCAGCGGAACAACGGCAACGACAGCAACCCAGCCGACTGCGGCAGGCACCGGTCAGGTGCCGCTTAGCGCGATTGCACATTTCGAAACCACAGCCGGGCCGCTGGCGATCAATCACCAGGGGCAATTCCCGGCGGTGACGTTCTCGTTCAACCTGGGCGGGAACTACTCGTTGGGTGAGGCGGTTAAGGCGATCAACAACGCAGTGGCTGAGATCGGCATGCCCCCCAGCATTCAGGTGCGCTTCCAGGGCACGGCGCGCGCCTTCGAAGCCTCGCAAGCCAACGAAGGCTGGCTGATTCTGGCTGCCATCATCACCGTGTACATCGTGCTGGGCGTGCTCTACGAGAGCTACATCCATCCCATCACCATTCTCTCCACACTGCCGTCGGCCGGGGTAGGGGCGATTCTGGCGCTGAACCTGTTCCGTATGCCATTGGGTGTCATGGCCCTGATCGGCATCATTCTGCTGATCGGCATCGTAAAGAAGAATGCCATCATGATGATCGACTTCGCACTGGAGGCCGAGCGCAAGGAAGGCAAGCCGCCGCACGAAGCGATCTACGAGGCATCTCTGCTGCGCTTCCGGCCCATCATGATGACCACTTTCGCCGCTCTGTTCGGCGCCCTCCCGTTGGCGTTGGGCTCCGGTACGGGTTCCGAGTTGCGGCGTCCGCTGGGCGTAACCATTGTTGGCGGCCTTCTGTTCAGCCAGCTCCTGACGCTGTACACGACGCCGGTTGTGTACCTCTGGTTTGACCGCTTAGCGCGAGCCTTGGCGCACCTGCGCGCACCGAAAACTGCGGAAGCAATGGGAGATTGATGTGAACATTTCCGGGCCGGCAATCCATCATCCCGTAGCAACCACGCTTCTGACAATCGCGTTGTTGCTCGCTGGTGGGCTGGCCTATACGGTTCTGCCGGTCTCGCCGCTGCCGCAGATCGATTTCCCGGTGATTTCTGTTGGCGCTGCATTGCCCGGCGCCAGCCCGGAAACGATGGCCTCGGCGGTCGCTACTCCTTTGGAACGCCAGTTCGGCCGCATCGCCGCCATCAACCAGATGACGTCGTCCAGCCAGTTGGGATCGACCGCCATCACCATGCAGTTTGATCTGAACCGCAACATCGACGCGGCGGCGCGGGACGTCCAGGCAGCCATTAATGCCGCGCGCGGCTATTTGCCTGCCGATCTGCCCGGCAATCCTACCTATCGCAAGGTGAATCCTGCCGACGCTCCCATCCTGATCCTTATGTTGACCTCCGACACCATGACCAAGGACCAGATGTACGATGCAGCCGACTCCATCCTTGGTCAGAAGCTGGCACAGATCGAAGGTGTGGGACAGGTCTTCATCTGGGGGTCGTCACAACCGGCCGTCCGCATCGAGGCGAATCCGCTCATCCTGAACAAGATGAACATCGGTCTCGAAGCCGTTAGGCAGGCCATTGTCGGCCAGAATGTCAATTTGGCCAAGGGCTCGCTGCAAGGCGATGAAAAGGCATGGATGGTTTCGTCCAACGATCAGATGAAGAAAGCCGACTTGTACCGGCCACTGATCATTGCCTACCGCAACGGCGCCCCGGTTCGTTTGGGTGATGTAGCCACGGTCCAGGATTCGTACTCCAACATCTATAACGCCGGCAGCTTCAATGGGAAACCCAGTGTGCTGGCGGTCATCTTCCGCCAGCCGGGCGCCAACATCATCGCAACGGCGGACCGCGTCATTGCGGCGGTGCCGTTCCTTAAGGCCTCAATGCCGCAAGGCGTTAACCTCGTCGTTGGTCTGGACCGCACCCTTACCGTTCGCGCTTCCGTGGCAGATGTGCAGCGAACGCTGATGATTTCCGTCGTGCTGGTAGTCCTAGTGGTGTTCGTGTTTCTGCGGGAAGTACGCGCCACGCTGATTCCCAGCGTGGCCGTGCCCCTGGCCATCGTGGGTACGTTCGGAACCATGTACCTGATGGACTACTCGCTCAACAATCTCTCATTGATGGCACTGACCATCTCGACCGGATTTGTTGTTGACGACGCCATCGTGGTGCTGGAAAACATCATGCGCCACATCGAAGCCGGTATGAAGCCGTTCGAGGCGGCACTGCTCGGGTCGCGCGAGATCGGCTTTACCATCGTCTCCATGAGCATCTCGCTGGTGGCGGTGTTTATTCCGATCCTGCTGATGAGCGGCATGATTGGCCGCTTGTTTCACGAATTTGCGATGACCATGACTTCGGCTATCGCGATCTCGATGGTGGTATCGCTTACCACGACGCCGATGCTGTGCGCGCACTTCTTGCGTCCTCACGGCACGCGCCATGGTGTTATCTATCGTCTCAGCGAAGGCGGTTTCCGGCGCATGAATCGCGGCTATCAGCATGCGCTGGGCTGGGTGCTGCGCCACCAAGCGTTGATCCTCGCAATCGTCCTCATCACGGTTGCGGTCAATGGATACCTTTACGTCATCGTCCCCAAGGGCTTCTTCCCCCAGCAGGACACTGGTCGCCTGATGGGCGTTGTTATGGGCGATCAGGACGTCTCGTTCGACGCCATGAACCAGAAAGTCAATCAGTTCGTGCATATCGTAAAGCAGGATCCTGCAATTGATAACGTGATCGCGTCGGTGGGCGGCGGCGGACCGCAGAACCAGGCACGCATCTTCGCCACCTTGAAGCCTCTGAAAGAGCGCAAGGTCAGCGTTGACCAGGTGATTAGCCGCCTGCGTCCCAAGCTCTCGCACATTCCCGGAGCCACCCTGTACTTTCAGGCTGTTCAGGACCTTCAGATCGGTGCACGCTTTGCGAACGCGCAGTACCAGTACACCCTTTCGGGCGACAATCTGGATGAGCTCTACACCTGGGCCCCCAAGCTGGTAGAGAAGCTTCGCACACTGCCCATGCTCAAAGACGTCAGCAGCGACCAGCAGGTTCGCGGACTCGCGCAGAACATTGTCATCGACCGCGACACTGCTGCGCGCCTCGGCATCACACCGCAGCAGATCGACCAGGTTTTATACGACGCTTTTGGACAGCGGGAGATCTCCCCCATCTACCGCACGCTGAATCAGTATTGGGTGGTGCTGGAAGTTGATCCCAAATATCAGATGACACCCGATGCCCTCAACAGTGTCTACGTCATCACTTCGAGTGGCGCGCAGGTGCCGCTGTCGTCGTTTGCGCATTTCGGACCGTCGACGACATCCCTGGCGGTTGCCCACCAGGGACAATTCCCGGCCGTAACGATCTCCTTCAACCTGGCGCCCGGCTCGTCGCTGGGCGACGCCACCCGCGCCATCGATTTGGCGCGATTAGAACTGCGGATGCCTGGAACCATCCACGGCACATTTCAGGGTACCGCCGCAGCCTTCCAGGATTCTTTATCGTCCATGCCGCTCCTGGTGCTCGCTGCGCTGGTAGCCGTGTATATCGTGCTTGGCATGCTGTACGAGAGCTATATCCATCCGATCACCATTCTGTCGACCATCCCTTCGGCTGGAACGGGCGCGTTGCTGGGGCTTCTGTTGTTCAAGCTGGAACTGAACGTGATCGGCCTGGTCGGCATTTTGTTGCTGATCGGAATCGTGAAGAAGAATGCCATCATGATGATCGACTTCGCGCTGGAGCGCGAGCGCACGGGAAAGAGCCCATTGGAGGCCATTCACGAAGCCGCGCTGCTGCGCTTCCGTCCTATCATGATGACCACAGCGGCGGCGCTTTTAGGTGCTGTACCGCTGGCCTTCGGACGCGGAGTGGGCTCGGAACTCCGTCGCCCGCTCGGCATCGCGATTGTGGGTGGCCTAATCGTCAGCCAGATGCTGACCATCTTCACCACTCCGGTCGTATATCTGTACATGGATCGCTTCCAGGCGTGGTTCCTCTCGTTGCTCCCGTGGCGGCGCAAACAGTTGGAGAAGAAAGAAGAAGTGCCGGTGTTCGCAGATTAGAACCGTCAGGCCTCAGGTATCAGGTCCTGCTTCATCGAGATGTGATGTCTGATAGCTCACAGGTGAGGACAGATAGCTGACAACTGCCCAATGTCCGTTTTTGGACAAAACGGTTCGCGGGCGGGCAAACGCGCTTGCTTCATCGGTTCCTAAGCTGCTGATTTTGCTGCAGTTGTTAGTTACTCCCTTGGCATCCCGTATGCTACTTCAGAATCCATATGAATTATGCAGTTAATACCTCCGAGATCCTCGTGGCTGACGATCAGGAACACGTCCGCGAGGCGCTGGCAATGCTGTTGCGGTCCAGAGGCTATTCGGTGCGTCAGAGTTCTTCCCCGCAGGAGGCTCTGCGCGCGGCCGAGCAGGAGTCCATCGAGTTGGCGTTGGTCGATATGAACTATCGCCGTGACAGCACCTCCGGGGTCGAGGGTCTAAACCTGATCGAGTCACTGCGCCAGATGGACGGCACTTTGCCCATTGTTGCGCTCACTGCATGGGGAAATGTGGATCTTGCGGTAAATGCGATGAAGTCAGGCGCCTCCGACTTCATTGAGAAGCCCTGGCGCAATGATGCGCTGCTGGAGAAGGTCGAGTCGCTGGTGCGCCGCGGCCGCGAGGTACGCTCGCAGCAGCGGGTTTCCGACTACGAGAAGCAGGATGCACAGCAGGTGCAGATGCGAATCGTTCCGCGGCGCCACATTATCGCCGGCAGCGTGGAACTGTTCGGCGAAAGCGTGCCGTTGGGCACTGTAGGCGGCGATTATTTCGGCGCCTGGCAACCGGCTGCGGAATCACTTCATTTCTGCATCGCCGACGTCTCTGGCAAAGGAACTCCCGGTGCTCTCATTGCCGCAATGCTGCACGCTTCGGTAAGCACGCTGGCTACGTCGGGGCGCGATGCCAGGTCTGTAGTCGCAGAAGTGGAGTCTATCCTGCAAAACCAGCTCGGCGAAGGCCACTACGTCACTATGTTTTATGGCGCGCTCGACCTTAACACCCGCGTCCTGGAATATGTGAACGCTGGACATTGCCCGCCGATCCTGAAGCATGAAGGCGGGATGGCAGAGATGCTCGGCGCCTCGCGTCCGGTGTTGGGTCTGGTTACCAGTCAGGGGACGCATCCCGAACGCATTCCTCTACGTGCCGGCGATTGCCTGCTGCTCTATACGGACGGGATTACCGAGGCGAATGATGGTAGGGGCGAGGAATTTGGCGAGGAGCGACTGAAACCGCTGATCTCATCTACTCAAGACTTGCAGGTGCAACATGGCCGCATGCTGCAAGCAGTCAGTCAGCATTCCGGCGGCAAGCTGGCAGACGATGCCACTCTTGTGCTGGTTGCCGTGCGCTAGACCGTGCACATTCACTGCTGAACATGCTCGCGGGTCTCGGAAGAACGAGTGCAGTAACACAATCCAAAAGGCAGATTGATAAACTGGAGCAACGTTCCCCTGGGTTCATAAAAACTGGCGGAGAATCGTAAACGTGTCGGCAGATGCCATCGTTAACATTCAGAAATTGGTAAAGACCTATCCTGGCAAGACTCCGGTCGAAGCCGTGAAAGGCATCGACCTAGCCGTCGAGCGCGGCGAGCTGTTTGGACTGTTGGGCCCGAATGGCGCGGGAAAAAGTACTACCATCAGTGTTTGCACTACCCGCTCGCTTCCCACTGCCGGAAGAGTCAGCATCTCCGGTATCGATGTCGTCCAACACCCCTCGGAGGCGCGCCGTTATATGGGCGTCGTCACCCAGTTCAACACGCTGGATCGGCAGTGCACTGTTTGGGAGAACCTGTACTTCCATTGCCGCTATTTCGGAATCCCGCATGCCGCGGCGGCCAAAAAGACTGAGGAGTTGCTGGACCTTTTCAAGTTGACGGAGCGTGCCAAAACCTTCGTGAAGACGCTCTCCGGCGGGCTGGCGCAAAGAGTGCAGATCGCGCGCGCTATCGCTCACAATCCCGAAGTGCTCTTTCTGGATGAGCCCAGCGCCGGGCTCGATCCGCAGACACGTCTGGCATTGTGGGACATTATCCGAGAACTCCGACAGCGTGGGATCACTATCGTCCTGACTACGCACTATATGGAAGAGGCCGACCAGTTGTGCCAGCGTGTCGCCATCATCGATCACGGGAAGATCCTGGTAGGCGGCACCCCGGAAGAGCTGAAGAACAGCGTCGGCGCGCAGCGGGTCTTCCAGCTGCAACTGCAGAATGCCACTACTGACGGGTTGCGCGGACACTTGGCCGCTCTGCCCGGGGTAACCTCTGTCGAGGCTGCCGAGAATGGGCTGGTGGTGTTTACCGACGGCCGCGGCGGGCTGCTGCCCGAGCTGGTGGGCGCCACCGGCGATAACCTGCGCGACATTTCGGTCAGCGAGACCACGCTGGAGTCCGTATTCATCAAGCTGACGGGGAGGGACTTGCGTGACTAAGTACAGTCTGTATTGGGGATCGTTTCGCGGACTCCTGCTGCGCGACATCAGCGTCCTGCGCCGTGAACTTATTCCCTTCCTCATCCGCACCGTGATGAACCCGCTGCTGTTCGTCTTCGTCTTCACCTACCTGTTCCCCAAGATGGGTCAGGGTTTTCAGAGCAGCGCCGCCGGGGGATTCGGCACGCTGATTCTGCCTGGCCTGCTGGCGGTCGGCATCTTTATCCAGGGCATCATGGCGACGGCGCTGCCGCTTTCCATGGAGATTGGCGCGACGCGCGAGATTCACGATCGTGTCATGTCTCCCTTGCCAGTCACGTGGGTTGCCATTGAGAAGATCGTCTTCAGCGCGGTGCAGAGCGTGCTTGCCGCACTGGTGATCTTCCCGCTGGTGTACTTCATTCCGGCAACACCGGTGCAGGTACACGTCTCAAACTGGGTTGCCCTCATTGGCATCCTGCTGATCGCATCCCTGGTATCGGGTGCAGTGGGACTTTTCATTGGGACCGTAGTCAAGCCGGAACATATTGCCCTTATGTTCGGCATCGTGGTCGTGCCAATCACGTTCTTTGGTTGTGTGTATTATCCCTGGGCAGCCATGCACAACGTTCGCTGGTTGCAAATACTCGTGCTCATCAATCCGCTGGTGTACATGAGCGAGGGATTACGGACCGCCCTGACCCCTAACATTCCGCACATGCCCGCATGGGTGTCGTTGATCGCCCTGGTCGTCGGGTTGTCGGTGATCGGTACAGCCGGGATCAGGGGCTTCATCAAGCGCGTGCTGACCTAAGCGGTTTTTGGGATCTCGTGTTCGGATCAATTGAAGGCGTCCCTCTATAACCCGAACTATAACGGTTTCGACATGGTTATGAAGTGCACAGGGATGGTTGCGGTTTTGATCACGGCGGCGGATTCAACTCCGGTCTCTACGTAGCCGAGCTTATGGTAGATCACGGGCAACTCTGGGCGAACGCTCACGATGCGGATGTCAGCGAAGCTGCATCCGGCGTGGCGGCCAAAAGCTTCTGCTTCGCGCATCATGCGGGCGCCAATACCAGACTTTTGTTTTGGGGGATCGACCGCTAATAAACCAATGTAGCAGCGATCGCGGTTGAGCTTGACGTAAACCCAACGAGGTCAGGGTTGAACCATCGCTGTGGAGCAGAAATAATCCACTCTGCAACAGCTCACGAACTTGGGTCTCGTCAGTTCGATCGCCGGTCACAAAGAAGCGCTCGACCGAGAAAGCACGATTGACGAGATCGACTATCGCCTTGACATCGGAATTGGTCGCCGTGCGCACATCTTTGTGGGGTGCGAAGGCCATGGTTGATTTTGGCATAAGGCCGGACGATGGAGTTCGTTATCCCTGCTGATGTGAAGCCCACCCTTTGCGCCACAGACAGGCGTAAAGGATGGGGCCACCCGCGATCAGGGTGGGGCACCGAACTCTACTTTTACGCTTAGAGGACCGCGGTTTCATGCAGCAGTTCGCCTTTGGCGAAGCGGGCGGGACTGAGGGCACTAACGTTGCTCACTACATCGGTCCTGCCCGTCGTGATTAGGTCGGCAAGGATTCTGCCGGTGGCAGGCGCGTGCATCACACCGTGTCCGCTGAAGCCGTTGGCGCAGAAGAAGCCGGGCACGCTTTCTACAGGACCGAGAATGCAGTGGTGATCGGGTGACATCTCGTAGAGTCCTGCCCAAACGCGCTTGGGATTGACCGCCAGATTCTCGAAACAGGGCACGCGGTCGGCGGCGCGGTCGAGAATCTTCTCGATGAATGACGGCTCGAAATCAGTCTTGTAGCCAGCGGTTTCTTCCGGATCGTTCCAGGCCAACAGAAAACCGAGGCTCTCCGGACGGAAGTGGAAACCATTTGTCATGTCGATGACCATTGGGATCTCGTGCGACACGCCGTCGAAGGGCTCAGTCGGAACAAGCTGGCGGCGCAGCGGCTCGACGGGAAGATCAACTCCGGCAAGTGTGGCCACCTGCGCCGCCCAGGCTCCGGCGGCGTTGACGACGGTGCGCGTACTGATGCAGCCCCGGGCAGTTTCGACGCCGAGAATGCCTGTGCCGTCACGGCGGATGGCCGTGACTTCAGTGGCGCGCCACACACGGACGCCGCGCTCCACCGCGCAGGTGGTAAAGCCGGTCATCACGCTGTAGGGGTCAACGAAGCCATCGGTGGGGCAGAAACTACCGCCAAGAATGTCGTCATTGCGAAGTTGTGGGACGCGGACGATGATGTCGTCGCGGCTCACCATTTGCGCCTGCGTGAGCCCGAGCGAGTGTTGTAGTGTCTGGTTGGTGCGGAGATAGTCGAGATGTTTTTGCGCGGTGGCGAGGAAGAGGTAGCCTTGCGGGCGGTATCCGCCGGGCTGACCCAGACGTTCGTCGAATTCGGAGTAGAAGCGAATGGAGTACATCGACATCTGGATGTTGGGTGCGGTGGCAAATTGAGCGCGCACTCCGCCCATGCTCTTGCCGGTGGAACCTTTGCCCTGATGGGTTTCGCGCTCAACAATAAGTACGTTCTTGCATCCGGCCTCGGTCAGATGCCAGGCAATGCTGGCGCCGACGATGCCTCCGCCGACGATGACAGCTTCTGCGGTTTCCATAGTCGGGGACATTGTAATTGGCAGGACGCCAAGGAAGATGTGATGATTGGCGGTTAGCACTTAGCATTTAGCACCTGGTTCCAGCCGTGGTGCATATAGAGACGGAGTGCTCCCATGCCGACATTTTCTGTGGTGCAGATCTTGACGGCTTCAATTGCACCGGTGATTGTGATCTCAGGTGTGGGGTTGCTGCTGTTAAGCATCAGCAATCGTTACGGTCGAGCCATTGACCGTGCGCGTCTGCTCGCACGCGACATGGGCGAGAGCGATGGCGAAAGCGCGCGTCGCCGGCATCTGGCGGAACAGCTTAGACTGACGAACGATCGCGCGCATATCCTGAAGCGCTCCATGCTGTATTCCTCGGTCTGTATCTTCTTCGTATCGCTTACGATTCTGTCGCTGTTTGCCGAACAACTACTCGGGCTGCAGCGGGACTTCCTCGCTCTTCCCTGCTTCGCCTTGTGCCTCATCTCGCTTGTGGTCTCCATGTATTTCTCGATCCGCGATATTACGGTGTCGCTGGCGGCGCTTGAGTTGGAAGTAAGCGAGCGGATGCGGGGGGACTTGCATCTGCCGTAAGCGAAGTGAAGCGACCAGCAACTAGCGATTAGCCGTTAGCTAGATCAGCCCCGGTTTCTGCCGACGTTCGTTCGGCAGTACACACATACCAAGTCCTTCGACTACCTGCCTCGTCACCCCGGAGTCCAAAGGCGTGCTGAACTATGGAATTCTCGCACCCTGGCGGCATCTAGAACCGTTTTAGCTAATTGCCAATTTGCTAGATGCTAATTGCTCTTGTAACCAACGTCACATTTGCCGGTGATTAATGGCACTGCGGGCGCGAGGCCTGCCGCCCTAGCCTTGGGTATCGGGCCTCCGAAGTGCGGGTGACGTCCTTGCCAGGAACTGAACCCCGACGAATCACGCAGTTTCCTGCCTTGTCGCATTTTAGTCGGAGAATTTGCCCTGCCCGCCAAAAGGAAACGCTATGCCTCTGATGAATGCCTTCTCGAAAGCCGTTGTGCGGGAGTTTTCCCTGGAAGAGCTGCAACAGGCCGCCCGCCTGATGCGTGGTTACGATCTGGTAGCGCTGTGTGCCGCCGGCTCCGGCCACGCCGGCGGAACACTACGATGATGGAAATCGTGGCAGCTCTGTATCTGAGAGTCGCTAACCACGATCCCAACATGCCCGAGTGGACGGACCGCGACCGCATCGTTTGGTCAGGCGGACACAAGGCCCCGGCGCTCTATCTCGGTTTAGGCATGGCGGGCTACTACCCGTTGGAGAGTGTCGTCACGCTGCGCAAGCTGTATTCACCGTTTCAGGGGCATCCGCATCGTTTGAAGCTGCCCGGCGTGGAGGTATCGAGTGGATCGCTCGGGCAAGGGCTGAGCATCGCGGTGGGTATGGCAATCACGGGAAAGATCGATGGCAAGAAGCACTCGGTGTTCTGCGTCATGGGCGATGGCGAGCAGCAGGAAGGCAGCATTTGGGAAGCGGTAATGGAAGGTTCGCACTACAAGCTCGACAACCTCGTCGGTGTCATCGACCGCAACCGCTTGCAGATCGACGGCTGGGTGAAGGACGTGATGAATGTCGAGCCGCTTGAGGACCGTTATCGCGCATTTGGCTGGGAGGTCATCGAGGTAGATGGCCACGACGTCATGCAAGTCGTCGACGCTCTGGAGAAGGCAAAAAGCGAGCCCGTGGAAGGCAAGCCGACGGTGGTTATCTGCAACACGGTGAAGGGCAAGGGCGTCAGCTTCATGGAGAACCAGGCCGGCTGGCATGGCAAGGCTCCCAGCTACAACGAGATGGTGAAGGGACTGGACGAGCTTGGGCTCAAGCAGACAATTGCCTATGATGCGCTGCTGAAGAAGGCGGCAGAGTATCAGAAAGAAGTGGAAACCAAGCTGGACGCCAAGATGCCGCACTTCTCGCAGGACTACCGGTGGAATGCGGTGCCGGTTCCAAAAGTGGAGATGGAGCCGACGCGCAAGGGATTTGGCAGATCGTTGGCGAACCACGGCGACGATGAGCGCATCGTGTGTCTGGGTCTCGACATCTCGGGCTCGATCACCATCAGCGACTTCTACACAGGCAAACCAGAACGCAAGAATCGCTGGATCAGCATGGGAATCGCGGAGCAGTCGGCAACGGCGGCGGCGGCGGGACTGGCGAGGGAGGGAAAAATTCCAGTACTCGGCACCTATGCGACATTTGCTGCGGCTCGAAATCTGGACCAGATTCGCGTATCCGTCTGCTATGGCAACCTCAATGTGCTGATTGCCGGCGCTCACGGAGGTGTGTCGGTCGGACCGGACGGCGCGACGCACCAGGCGCTGGAAGACCTGTTTGCGATGTGCGGCCTGCCGAACATGGTGGTGTGCGTGCCTTGCGACGCGCATGAGACGCGCAAGGCGACGGACTACCTGCTGCTGGAGCACGTTGGCCCGAAGTACATCCGCTTCGCGCGCGAGGCGACGCCGATCGTCACCGAAGAAGACACCCCGTTCGTGTTTGGCGCGGCAAACGTGATTCGCCTGCGGCGCAAGGCCGAAAAGATGGTGGATGCGTTCGACACGGTGCTCGCCTCGGAGTACATCAACGAGCACGAAGACCTCGCTATCATCGCCTGCGGGCCGATGGTAGCGGAGGCGATGCGCGCGGCGTGGATCCTAAAGCAGGAATTCGGCTACGAGACGCGCATTGTAAACATTCACACCATGAAGCCAATCGATACTGAGGCGATCATCCGAGCGGCGAGGGAGACTGGCGTAGTGGTGACGGCCGAAGAGCATCAGATCGGCGCGCTTGCCTGGCGGGTAAGCGGAATTCTCACCGAAAGTCCTGAGCTCTATAGTGTGCCACTGATTACCGGCGCCATTGGAGTTAAAGATCGCTTCGGCGATTCCGGTGCACCATGGGAGCTGATCAAGGAATTTGAGGTCAGCGCCGAGCATATCGGACAGAAAGCCGCGGAGCTGATTGCGCTGGCAAAGGTGAAACGGGAGGACGAGAACTTGGAGATGGCGCGGTAAAGCGACTAGCAATTGACAATTCCCTCCTAGCAATTCGTATTTAGTCGCAGCACTTAGGACACTACGCAAACAAGGACAGATCAACGAGCCGCACAGCGGCGGGCCTCAATGTTAGCTCGGGGCGCGAGCCGCGGGAGGAAGTGGATAAATGTTGGAGCCGCGTCGCGGCGACACTAATTTCGTTTCGTAACACTTTCCAAAGCTAAGTTGAAGTTCTAGAGG
>DASRAA010000305.1:0-21862 GCA_035638375.1 Binatia bacterium
CGGTCTTAGATCAGCCGCTCCGGGGCCCACACCAGCACTTTCAGCGATCGCGAGAACTGCATCGCATCCGCCTCGGTCGGCAGCTCTAACCCCAGAGTCTTCGTCATCGAGTTCTCTTCCGTCTGAGCTGCGGCCGCCTGCAAAGCCCATGGCAGGTGATGAATCTCAGCGCGGTAGAGTCGCTTGGGCGTTGCCGAGTACAGGCAGTAACGCTCACACAAGAAATGTTCCAACGAACCGGGCCGCGCATGAAACTCGGGACCCGTCGGCCCGTACGACATCTTTAGCTCCGCCGGCCTCGGCCCGTGCGAGCGCTTGCTTTGATATTGGATCCTCGCTTTTCCCCGACCTTGTACCTTCATCGCGGCGTGCCAGTAAGGCAGCCGGTAAAGGATCCGCGCGCCCCACACCGCCGTCAAATGACTCGCATCCAGGCTAAAGAAGTACACCCCGGGCTTTCCCTGGTAGCTGACGTACGTCCGCACGTTCAGTTCCAGGAAGCGAGATACCCACGGCAACGATGGAACCCCTGGCGGCCGCAGATGATCCATCCAGAAGGGCGTAATCGATAGCCACGCCCGCTGTTCATAGGTGTCCAATGTCAGGGTGGGTGGCACCAGCGTCCGAAGCTTTTCCGGCGCAACCTCGTAGTGCAAGAACAGCAGATCGTTCCAGCGCTGCCTCATGACCCATGGAGTCATCGGCGGAGGCCAAGGCCGATTTTGCGTAGCGAACAGTATGGAATCGGACCCTATCCAGCGGGTGCCTTGCTCGTCTTCAGTGGCGAAAGTCGCAGTAGGGTATTCAGACACGGCTTCTCGGACTGCTGACAATCGGCCTGGCGATCGTGTTCGCGTCAGGGCACATGTCCACTCGCGCCGTTGCCTGAGCGGTACTAAAGACGACTCAGCAACCCATTGCGCCGATTTTACCCCGATTTACACGCACTAAACTTTGACGGGCGGCCCGACTTTTCCTCAACTCCGCACCCGTCCGTGCATTGCTCGGTTGCACCAATCGCACCTATCATTCATCTCAATGCCGAACCATACCGATTCCCTGGTTGCCCTGAACGGCAAGCATCGCGAAACCACCTCCTCCACCGACGTTTATGCCGTTCACGGTGCCGATCCCGAAGTTTTGGCCTACGGCATGGCCAAGTACTCGCGCTCCGCGCTCTCTTTGCGCGAGTCGCTGGCCGAGCTGAACGAGCAGAAAGCAGAGAAGTTCCTCAACACGTTTTATTTCCAGTATGGCCATCGCAGCATCGCCGACCTCGCACACATTGCGCTGGCGATCGAGAAGCTCTCCATCCTCGCCGCCACCATCCTCGTCGACGAGCCGCGTTGGGACGGCCAGGAACGTTCCACCCGCTACCAGGACTTCCAGAAGAGCGGTTATTACGTGCCCGACTTCGACGGCGATACCACCGCACGCGAGCTCTACCGCGATACCGTCGATTTCCTGTTCGCTGAGTATCAGTACTTTTCCGAAGCGATGTTCGCGTATCTCCTTGAGCGCACACCCAAGCCTGCGGAAATGAAGCAAGAGGCCTACGAGCGCACGTTGAAGGCGCGGGCCTTCGATCTCTCGCGCTACTTGTTGCCCCTGGCGACCAATACCTCGCTGGGTCAAATCGTCAGCGCGCGCACTCTGGAGAGCCAGGTCTCGCGGCTCTTATCCGATCCTCACGCCGAAGTTCGTACATTGGGAGAGTTACTCAAGAAAGCGGCGCGCGAAGCCGCATACAATGTGAACTACGCGGCTGCCGAGCGCGCGCTCGACGAGGTACAGCAGCATTCCTCCGAATTGGCCGAGCGTGTCCGCCAAGTTGCCCTGCGCGAAGTCCATGTCGCTCCTACGCTGGTGAAGTATGCCGAGGCGAGTCCTTACGAACAGCAAAGCCGCCAAGAGCTAAGCGAGGCCGCTGCCGAACTGCTTGGTTCGCTGCCCATGGATCCCGCTCCGCTCGTCGATCTGCTGGAAGACGAGCCGCTCGAAATCGAACTGGCGACCACGCTCCTCTACCAGCACTCGCATCATTCCTATCGCCAGATTCGCGGCGTGGTTGAGGGTGTGAGCGCGGCGCAGCGTGCAGAGATCATTGATCTCGGCCTGCGCCATCGCGGACGCCACGACGAAGTCACCCGCGCCTACTGCTCCGGCCAGAAATTTCGCTTCGACATCCTCATGGACATAGGCGGCTTTCGCGATATGCACCGCCACCGCCGCTGCGTGCAGATCTTGCAGGACTATACTGCGCTCCACGGCTGCGAGCATCCCGATGACATCGCCAGTGCCGGCCTCGCCGCGCGCTACGACGCCGCCATGGACCGGGCACGCCATATCGCAACCAGACTTTCAACTCGCCCGGTTGCCGAAACCGTCGAAGCCATCGAGCAGTCACAGTACGTCATCCCGCTTGCCTTTCGTAAACGCGCGCTCTTCAAGATGGACTTCGCCGAAGCTTTGTACATCAGCGAGCTCCGCACCGGCCCCGCCGGACACTTCTCCTATCGCAACGTCGCTTATGCGATGTACGAAGCTGTCGTCCGGCGTTACCCGGATCTGGCGAAGTATTTCCGCGTTACGGACGTGCGCCAGCCCGTCGATGTGCTGAAGAGGTGACCGGTAGCACACCCAAGAATCCCTAGCGAATTTCCGATTTGTTTTCTCTGTGCCCAGTGTCTCAGTGGCGGATGCCTTTGCAATTTTTCCCAAAATGAAACCAAGTTGGTTACTTTGGAAGGAGACACCTCCACTTTTCGCTTTTTCTTCGTCTTCCAAAACGTGTATACTACGCCATCAACGGTCACCGGCCAAGCACTTCGCGGGCGGCGTCCGCCGACTTGGTTCCAAAGCAATTTCATACAGGTAAAAAGCCTTTCTGGTGCGGATTCTCCTCCCCCGTCAAGGCAGCCAGGAGTGCCATTCATGGCCGATGAAAGAACCGAAAGAAACCGCGCAGTCGATACCGCCATTTCGCAGATTGAAAAGCAGTTCGGCAAAGGCTCCATCATGAAGCTGGGAACCAAAGAAGCTGTGGTTCCCATCTCCGTCATCTCTACCGGCTCCATCTCATTCGACGCCGCCCTCGGCGTCGGCGGCGTGCCCCGCGGCCGAGTCATCGAAATCTTCGGCCCGGAGTCAAGCGGCAAGACCACCATTGCACTTCAGGTCATCGCCGAAGCGCAGAAGAACGGCGGCATGGCGGCGTTTGTGGACGCCGAGCACGCTCTGGATCCTATTTACGCCAGGAAGCTCGGCGTGGACGTTGACAACCTTCTCGTCTCGCAGCCCGATTATGGCGAGCAAGCGCTGGAAATCGCCGAAGCCCTGGTCCGCTCCGGCGCCATTGACGTCCTCGTCATCGACTCGGTTGCCGCCCTGGTCCCCAAGGCCGAGCTCGACGGCGAGATGGGCGACAGCCACGTGGGCCTGCAGGCGCGCCTCATGTCACAAGCCCTACGCAAGCTCACTGGGATTGTTGCCAAGTCGCGCACCTGCCTCATCTTCATCAACCAGATCCGCGAAAAAATCGGAGTGATGTTCGGCAACCCCGAAACCACCACCGGCGGTCGCGCCCTGAAGTTCTACTCTTCCGTGCGCATCGACATTCGCCGTATTGGCGCGATCAAAGATGGAGACCAGGTCATCGGCTCGCGCACCAAGGTCAAGATCGTTAAGAACAAGACCGCAGCTCCCTTCCGTGAAGCCGAGTTCGACATTGTCTATGGTGAGGGAATTTCGCGCGAAGGCGACCTCATCGATCTGGCGGTCAATCTGAATCTGGTCGAGAAGTCTGGTGCCTGGTTTAGCTACAAGAGTGATCGTATCGGCCAAGGACGCGAAAACGCCAAGCAGTTTCTCAGGGACAACACTGACATTCGCGAGAAGCTGGAGGTCGAGGTCCGCAAGGCGCTTGGTCTGCACTCAGAGCCGGAGAAGGTGCAACCCACTTCGGTAGAAGCTCTAGCGCCCCAACCCAAGGCCGCCGCGGGTAAGAAGTAGCGTTACCTAATGCTGGCTCTAGGCCAGCGCGAGCTTTCAAAATGTGGGTGCCCCATCCTGATGGCCTAGGTAAATCCCTTCATTACACCAGCGGCGTTCCTCACTCACCAATTGCCTCTCCCACTCGCCGCATCATAAAATCAAGGCTCTATCTCCTGCCTCCCGAGGCGCATTGAAACAGATCACTGCCATCTACCCCGGTTCCTTTGATCCGGTTACCAACGGACACCTTGACCTCATTCACCGGGGCTGCAAACTTTTCGACCGTCTGATCGTTGCCGTCGCGCAAAATCCCGATAAGGCCGGGTCCCTTTTCAGCGTCGAAGAGCGCGTCGAAATGCTCCAGGCCATGACCGCCGAGCTCGACAATGTCACCATCGACGCCTTTGAAGGCCTGCTCATGAACTACTGTATCCAGAAGCACGCCAACGCGGTGCTGCGCGGCATTCGCGCCGTCAGTGACTACGAGTTTGAGTTGCAGATGGCGCTGATGAACCGCAAAATGGAACCTAGCGTCGAAACCGTTTTCATGATGCCTGCGGAAAAGTACTCTTATCTCAGCTCGCGTATTGTGCGCGAAATCGCCTCGTTTGGTGGCCCGCTCACCGGCCTCGTGCCTGAGCTGGTCGAAGAGCACCTGCGCCGCCGCATTGCAGGGCAGCGCACGGCAACCGTCGAAATCCCAACCAAGTAAAGGGCCGGAACATGACCACTACTGCTGCAACCCAGACTGCTTCGTTTCTCACCAATCGCATTCAGCGCATTGAAGTGTCAGCCACCATGGCCGTCGCCCAGGAAGCAGAGAAACTCCGCGCCGGCGGCGTCGACGTTGTCGATTTCGGTGTTGGCGAGCCGCACTTCACCACCCCGCAGCACATCAAGGAAGCTGCCATTGCCGCCATCAACAACAACTTCTCGCGTTACACAGCAGCAGGCGGCACGGTCGAGCTTCGTGACGCCGTCGTCAAGCGCCACGATGTCGATTTTGGCTCCGGCTACAAGCGGGAGCAGTGCATGGCCTCCGTCGGCGGCAAGCACGTCCTCTTCAATGCCATCCAAGTGCTGATCGACCACGGCGACGAAGTGATTCTTCCCGTACCTTTCTGGGTCTCCTTCAAAGATATGATCCGCTACTCGGGAGGCGAGCCGGTTTTCATCGTCACTGACGAGAAAGACGACTTTACCCTGACCGCCGAGATGGTCGAGCGTGCCATCACGCCCCGCACGAAGCTGATCATCCTCAACTCGCCCTGCAATCCTTCCGGGGCCGTGATGAAGCCGGAAGACATGGCCGCAGTGTTGCGCCTCGCGCATGAGCGCGGCATCTATGTCATCTCCGACGAATGTTACGTCTACCTGAACTACACAGGTCGCCTTTTCTCAGCCGGAGAAGTACACGACGTGAAGGAGCATCTGTTGATCGTTGGTTCGCTCTCGAAGACCTACGCCATGACCGGCTGGCGTCTCGGTTATGTTCTTGGTCCTGCACCGATCGTGGCTGCAATGAACAAGCTACAGAGCCAGAGCACCTCCAACCCGACCTCGATCGTGCAGAAGGCGGCGGTGGCGGCACTGAACGGTTCACAGCAGTGTGTGGCCGAAATGCGCGCCGACTATATTCACCTGCGCGATAAGGCGGTGGCCGGACTGCGCGCTATCCCCGGCATAACCTGCGCCAATCCTCACGGAGCGTTTTACGTCTTCCCCAACTTGAGCCACTACTTCGGTCGCCACGGCCTGAATTCGGCGGCAGACGTCGCACGCAAGTTGCTGCACGAAGCGCACGTGGCGATCGTGCCGGGCGAGGCCTTTGGTTCCAACCAGCACGCGCGCCTCTCCTACCCGGTCGATGAGAAGGATCTCGATCGCGGCCTCGAGCGCATGCGCCAGTTCTTCGCCAGCCTCTAATTGATATCCTGACTGGGTGACCCCAGGTTCGCGCCTTCTTTGGGCGCTAACCTGGGTCCCAACCGACAATGCCCTGCCTCTACCCATTCCTGCTGATCCCCATCTTCGACGAGCGCCCCTGGGGCGTGCGCGACCTTCGCCCGGTTTACAGCCGCATCGTGACGGAACCCATCGGCGAAAGCTGGCTCACCTGGGGCGACAGCAAGATCGCCAATGGCCCCTTCTCCGGCCGCACCCTCGGTGAAATCGCACGCCAATACAAGCGAGATCTAGTAGGCACAGCTGCAGTTTTTGAAGACAAATTCCCCCTCCTCATCAAATTTCTGTTCACGAGTGACAAGCTCTCCGTCCAGGTCCATCTTGACGACGCCGGCGCGCAGCGCGTCGGCCAGTCTTACGGCAAAACCGAATGCTGGTACGCGCTCGACGCCAAACCCGGCGCACAAGTCGCACTGGGACTGAAGCCGGGCGTCACCTTAGCTGAGTTCGAAGACTCCATCCGCGACCATCACGCCGAGGACCTGCTGAACTGGATCGACGTGCACTCCGGCGACATGCTCTATGTCGCGGCCGGAACGGTGCACACCATCGGCAGTGGACTGGTGCTGGTCGAAACGCAACAAAGCTCAGACATCACTTACCGCCTCTACGACTACGGCCGGCCGCGCGAGCTGCACATCAAAGAGGGCCTCGCCGCCGTGAAGCTCCATACCCGTGCGGGCAAGGTCGTTCGCAATACCGGCGATGACTCGCGCTTCCTCATCCGCTCGCCCTTCTTCCAAGTGGAGATGATGAAGCTCACCGCGGCTCTTGACTCGACCCTCTTGCGCGAATCGCCTCACATTCTCGTCGCGGTTGAAGGCGCGGGTGTGATCGAATCCGCCGGCATGGAGCCGGTCAGCTTTGCCAAAGGCGAAGCCATCGTTGTACCCGCCTGCGTTCCGCACTATTCAGTGCGTCCGCAATGGGAACTCAAACTCATGCGCATGTCGCTGCCCGCCGCCCCCGTTGCAGAACCTGTGACAACACTTAGATAATCAGTTCGGAGATTGCACAGCATTTGAAAATCCATGGCTGTGCCTCAGTACTCTGCTGCGGTGTTCCGGCAGTGTACTCACCGCGACCGCCGCAGTCCCGTGCTCCGGGACGGCAGAAGAGATAGCCCACAGCTTCAGGTGTGGTTGAGGTTTGACATGAAACCAAGTCCCGGTGGGGACGACATGATACCGCGGACTTCAGTCCGCGAGCTTCTCACAGATGCGAGGACGCTCTCGTGACCCAACCTTTATCCGCGAACTTCTACCCCGTCATCCTCGCCGGGGGCCGCGGCACGCGCTTCTGGCCGCTCAGCCGTAAGCGCCGCGCCAAACAGCTTCTTCCACTGAACAGCGACAAGACCATGATCCAGGAAACTGTGGCTCGCCTTCTCCCTCTCGCACCGACCGGCAATCTCTGGATCATCACCAACGAAGACCTGCGCCACCCAATCCTTCAGCAACTGCCGGGCCTCCGCCCCGGGCAGGTCCTCGCCGAGCCAGTTAGCCGCAATACCGCACCCGCCATCGGACTCGCCGCGTTTTTGCTTGACCGCACTGATCCTAACGCTATCCTCGCTCTGTTTCCGTCCGATCACGTGATCTTCGATGAAGAAGCTTTTCTCGCCAATGTTCGCAGCGCCATCGAGATCGCCGCTGCCGGCCCCAATATTGTCGTCATGGGCATCCAACCCACCCGGCCCGAAACCGGCTACGGCTACATCGAAGCCGGCGCGTCCGCGAAACACGGCGAGGTCGTCCGCTTTACCGAGAAACCCGACCTCGAAACCGCCAAGACATTCCTGGCGGCCGGCAACTATTACTGGAACAGCGGCATGTTCGTCTGGAGCGCTAGAACTCTCGCCGACGCACTGCGCGAGCATCTGCCCGCCACCGCGTCCATCCTCGAAAAAATTGCCGCCAGCTATGGGACCCCAGAATTCGAAGCCACCTTTGCCGAGCTCTATGCCCAATGCGAAAATATCAGCGTTGATTACGCTGTTCTCGAGCGCCGCTCCGCCAAGGGCGAGGGCAAGTCCGGCATCTACTGCATCGCGGCGACATTCGGCTGGAACGATCTCGGCTCATGGACTGCGCTCTATGAGCACCGCTGCGCCAACCGACCGGAAGGGCAGAACGTCATCTCCTCCGCCAACAGTTTCACACTCAACTCCCAAGGCAACTTCGTGTACTCGGAAAAATTCGTGGCCCTCGTCGGCGTGAACGATCTGGTCATCGTCGAAACCGACGACGCCCTGCTCATCACCACCCGTGACAAAGCGCAGGATGTGGGCAAAGTCGTCAAACATCTCGACGAACAGAAATTGAAAAACTTGGTGTGACTGCCGCTATTCGCTGTTCCCTCTTCGCTTAAGATCGTTGCTCCGGGCGCAGAGCGAAAAGCTAGTCGCTAGCTGCGAGTTGCTAGTTGCTTTCACCCCGCTATACTGGCTCTTTGCCAATGCCCAGTGCTATCAAGTTCGGGACCGACGGCTGGCGCGGCATCATTGCCGACGACTACACCTTCACCAACGTTCGTCGCGTAGGCAATGCGATTGCACGCTATGTTCACGCCAACGAAGACGCCTCCAAGGGCCTCGTTGTCGGCTACGACACGCGCTTTTGCTCGCGCGCTTTCGCCGAAGCCATCTCCGAAGTCCTCGCCGGTTCCGGCATCGCCGCTCATCTTTCCGACGACTACACTCCCACCCCTGCGCTCTCCTATGCCGTGGTGAACCTCAAAAGCGCTGGCGGAGTGATGATCACTTCCAGCCACAATCCGTACAATTGGAACGGCGTAAAATACAAAGCCGGCTACGGAGGTTCTGGCACTCCGGCCATTATGAAGTCGATCGAGTCCGGGCTTGATGCGCCCTCGATTCAGCGATCCGGTGGCAGCCTCACCAGCGCTGATTTCAAAAGGCCCTACATTGCGGCGCTAAAGAAGTTCGTCGATCTCGTCGCAATCAGGAAAGCCGGCTTCAAGTTCGCCATCGACACCATGTATGGTTCCGGACGGGGCGTGCTCGCGGGAATCTTTGCGGAAGCGGGTATCGATCATGTCGCAATTCGCGGCGAGCTCAACCCGCTCTTCCCCGGTATCAATCCCGAGCCCATCCTGCCGCACATCGCGATGCTGCAGGAGACCGTGGTCCGTGAGGACTGTGCCGCCGGCCTGGCCACCGATGGCGATGCCGATCGCCTCGGAGCTGTCGCTGAAGACGGAAGCTTCGTCGACTCGCACAAGATCTTCTCCGTCATCCTCGAGTGGTTGCTGAAGCGCAAGCAGTGGCCCGGCGAAGTCGTTCGCGCCTTCAACACTACACGCATGATCGACCGCATCTGCGCCAAATACGGCCGCAAAATGCACGAGTGCGGAATCGGCTTCAAGTTCATCTGCGATCTCATGCTTGAGCGCGATATTCTCATCGGCGGCGAAGAATCGGGCGGTATCGGTATCCGCCGTCATCTGCCCGAGCGCGATGGCATTCTAAATTCGCTGCTGCTGGCTGCCATCATGGCCGAAGAAGGCAAGCCGCTCGGACATCTCGTGCGCGATCTCCAGCAGGAATACGGCGAGCATCACTACGCCCGCACCGATCTGCACATCTCTAACGAAATGAAGGAGGATGCCATCCGCCGCGCCTCAGCCAAGCCCGCGAAGATGGGCAGCTTCGCCGTGAACGATGTCGCCACTCTGGATGGCGTAAAGTTCTTCCTCGATGCACCCACCAACGGTAAGGGAGCCGAAGCCTGGGTCCTGGTCCGCCCTTCCGGAACCGAGCCGCTGCTGCGCATCTATTGCGAAGCTTCCACGCCCGAGTTGGTCGCGCAAATCCTGCGACAAACCGAGGCGTTCGTAAAATCCGGCGCATAGTTTCGAGAACGGGTCCCCCATTTCGGATTCTTTTGGCGGGGAGGGCGACGAACTCCTGCGCCCAACTACAATAAACGCCGTCTAATAATTAATGGACGTCGCCGCTCCCAACCCGCCTCTCACCGACACGCCCCAGGCGCGCCGCTACAACCGCATCCGGCGCTGGCTCGGTATCTCCGATGCCCTAATTGGGTTCGCGCTGCTCGTGGTACTCCTTGTCACCGGATGGACTGCTCTTCTCCGTGACTGGTCCTACCATCTCGCTCGTCAGCACTATTTCTTCGCCGTCTTTCTCTATGTGTTGATGTTCACCATTATCCTAAAGGTGGTCAGCTCGCCGTTTGACTTCTACGGATACCGCCTCGAGCGCGCATACCACCTCTCGAACCAGAAGCTCGACGCATGGCTGTGGGACGAGCTGAAAGGCTGGCTTCTCGGCCTTGCCTTCAGCGCACTTTTTGTCGAGTTGATTTACTCCATCATCCGCATGGCCCCGGTGCGCTGGTGGATCATCGCCTGGGCTGTCTTCGTCGGCCTTTTTTTGCTGATCATGCAACTCGCGCCGGTCGTGCTCTTCCCCATCTTCTACAAGTTCGAGCCGCTCAACAACGATGTTCTACGCGAACGCCTCACGCGCCTCGGCGAGCGCGCCGGCACCCGCGTGCGCGGCGTCTATGAATGGAAGCTCTCGGAAAAATCGAAGAAGGCGAATGCGGCGCTCATGGGCATCGGAGCCACCCGCCGCATCATCCTCGCCGACACGCTGCTGCAGAACTACACCGACGACGAAATCGAAGCGATACTAGCGCATGAACTTGGACACCATGTCCGCCGCCACATCTTGAAAGGCATTCTCACCCAAGTCGCCGTTACCTTCCTAGGCTTCTGGCTCACGGATCAGGTGTTGCGCTACGCTCTGACTCACGACTGGTTCCCCGCACTCGATCCGCGCCTCTACGACTTCGCCAACCTACCGCTGATCATCCTCGTCGCAACCGTGCTCGGGTTTCTCCTCATGCCCGCGATGAACGCGCTGTCGCGCATGCACGAGCGCGAAGCCGACCTGTACGCCTGGGAGAGCATTCCTGCTATCGAGGCCTTCGTCACTGCGATGTCGAAGCTTGCCGAGCAAAACCTCGCCGAACGCACGCCTTCCCGGTTTGTGGAGTGGTTCTTCGAATCCCACCCCTCCATCCAGAAACGCATCGCCGCCGCCGAAGCCTGGAGCAAGTCGAAACTGGGTACCCCAGGTTCGCGCCCCTCTTTTGGGCGCTAACCAGGGAATAGCCTGTCTTTGATCCGAACTACTCAAAGACGGGCGCCTCATCTTTTCGCCTTCTTTCGGCCAAAGGATGCGATCGAAGCCCTTCAGAAAACGAGTGGCGCACCGCTTCATTCGGCAGTGCAGTCATCGGCAGTATCCATTGACGCCTTTAGGCGCTGAGGGAAATTGCTTTCAAGACTTGAAGCTTGAAACTCCAAACTTGCTCCGGCTAGCGCCCGGCCAATATCCGCTCCACTCTCCTCAAGTCCTCCTCCGTATCCACCCCAACTGTGTCGTAGGGCGTCTCCGCTACATGGATCGCCGTGCCATTGTCTAGAAACCTCAGCTGCTCCAAGCGTTCCCGCTGCTCCAACTCACACTCCCCCCACGCACGGAACGCATTCAACGCCGACTTGCGATAAGCATAGAACCCAAGATGCTTGAAATAGCGCACCTCACCGGTGCCGTCCCGGTCGTATGGCACCGTCGCCCGCGAAAAATACAGCGCTCGCCCGTCCTGTGCAGTCACGACTTTCACCGCGTTTGGATTGTTTACTTCTTCTGCCGCACAGGGCGTCTTGAGGGTCCCCACCCGCACGTCCTCACGCGCCATCAGGCTCAGGAGCAAATCCAGGTGCTCGCGTCTCGCCATCGGCTCATCCCCTTGCACATTGACGTACACATCGGCTTGCACCCACTGTGCTACTTCGTGCACCCGATCCGTTCCGCTGCGGTGCTGGGGTGAGGTCATGCGCACGCTCCAGCCGTTCTTCCGGCACACCTCTTCGATCTCAGCAGAATCGGTCGCTACGATCACGTCATCCAACGGAGTGCAGGCACGTACGGCGTGGTAAACGTGCCAGAGCAAGGGATGGCCGTTGATTTCGCGCAGAATTTTGCGGGGCAGGCGGATTGAAGCCAGGCGAGCGGGAATGACGGCAATGGCTCTCACGTTGCCAGTTTGCGGGTTGAAAAGCGCCCCGCGCAAGCCCGAAATCTTCTAACGCTCGTTCGAATTCACATTGACCATCACTATTGGCGGCAAATAAAATCAATCGGTTACACCTCCCTCGGGAAAGAATCGCTGTGCCTCTATACGAATATCAATGTAAAAGCTGCCAAAGCCTGACGGAGCGCATTCAGAAGTTCTCCGATCCGCCACTGACTATCTGTCCGCATTGCGGAGGCGAGCTGGAGCAGCTGATTTCCGCGCCTGCCGTGCAATTCAAAGGCGCCGGCTGGTACGTCACCGATTACGCAAAGAAATCGGCGGCACCCGCCGGCGAAAACGGAAACAAGTCCTCATCTGCGCCTGCGTCCGATTCTGCGTCGTCCTCCGACGCCAAACCGGCCGCTACCAAATCCGAATCGTCCACTGGCAAAGACGCCACGTAGGCTCAGAAGGAGAAAAGGTCATGCCCAAAGACGCTGTGACCATTACCGACCACCGCACTGATAAGCAATACGAACTGCCCATTGAGCATGAAACCATTCGTGCTATGGACCTCCGCAAGATCAAAGTCAAACCCGACGACTTTGGCTTGATGACATACGACCCGGCATTTATGAATACCGCGTGCTGCAAGAGCACGATCACCTACATCGATGGTGATCGTGGCATTCTGCGCTATCGCGGTTACGACATCGACGACCTGGCCGAAAACTGCACGTTCCTCCAGGTCGCTTATTTGCTTCTCTACGGCGAGCTACCCAATCCCGAGCGCGAAAAGGAATGGGTGCACGACATAACCTTTCACACCATGCTGCACGAGACCGCCAAGCATTTCATCGATGGCTTCCGCTACGACGCCCATCCCATGGGTATTCTCGTCAGCACGCTTGCAGCGCTCTCTACTATGTATCCCGAAGCTCGCGAAGTTCGCGATCGTGAAGTCCGTCAGCGCCAGATTGTTCGCCTGATCGCCAAGATGCCCACCTTGGCGGCGTATTCCTACCGCCATCGCAGAGGCCATCCGTACATCTATCCTGACAACGATCTCAGCTACACCGAGAATTTCATGAACATGCTGTGGCGCATGACCGAGCCCAAGTACGTTGCCAGTCCAGTCATCGCCCGCGCGCTCGACATTCTGTTCATCTTGCACGCCGACCACGAGCAGAATTGCAGCTCCACTACCATGCGCGTCATCGGCAGCGCCGAAGCTGACCCATATCTCGCCATGGCCGGAGCCGCAGCTGCTCTCGCCGGCCCGCTGCACGGCGGGGCCAACGAAGAAGCCCTGTGCATGCTCGACGAGATCGGCTCGGTCGCCAACATCCCCAACTACATCAAGCGGGTCAAGGCGGGCGAAATCAAGCTGATGGGCTTCGGGCACCGCGTGTACAAGAACTACGACCCGCGCGCCCGCATCATCAAGGAAGTTGCTGACCAGGTCTTCGAAGTTACCGGTCGTAACAACCGCATCGACATTGCGCTCGAGCTCGAACGCATTGCCTTGCAGGACGATTACTTCGTGACCCGGAAGCTGTATCCCAACGTTGATTTCTACTCAGGGATCATCTACCAGGCGATGGGATTCCAGCCCGACATGTTCACTGTGCTGTTCGCCATTCCGCGTGCCGCGGGGTGGTTGGCACAGTGGAACGAGCTAATGACCGACAGCGACCAGAAGATCTCGCGTCCGCGCCAGATCTATCTTGGCCATGAGCATCGCAAGGTCGAGATGCACAGCAAAGCCGCCGACGCAATTGCGGTGCACAAACCGACGCTGGTGGCTAAGTAGCCGGTTCCTGTTCCTATTGGGTGCCCCACGCTGATCGCCCCTCTTTTGGGCAATGAGGTGGGATCGATGTGGGGCGCCCTTGAACCGCGAAGCGCCCGCCCTTTCTTTGCCTGCGATGCTTAACGGAGCGATTCCCAATTACTAGTCGCTAATTGCTAGCTGCTGGTTGCTAGCTCAGAAGGGCCTCCTCACATGCTGTTCCCCGATGACTTTCCCTTCAGCGTTAAACCACAGTACCTCATATTGCGGCTGGAACAGGTTGAAGTAATACCGGTACAGATATTCATCCGTGCAAGCCGATGGGGAGGGTGAGACCCTTCCGCATGAACCTTCACTGGTCGGCTCCCCTAGCAAGTCGCGCACCGCCTCGTTCGGATCCCCAATCGTCACTAGACTCACTCGGTTCTCCAGCTGGGCATCATGGTGATAGGCCCACATAAACATGGCTCCGATGCCAACCGCAATCGATAGAAACACCAACCGCGTGACCATGCTGCTACTCGCTTGCCACCGCCCATCTCCTAGCTACTGACGACTGGCAACTGATTCGCTCACCAACAGCTTCGCGTTCGCCGGCAAATAACTCTTGCGTCGAAACCAATCTTCCATCGCACCCCGTAACCGCTCCAGCGGAACTCGCGTGCCAATCTCCATTAGCCCGTCGCCGGCCGGAATCGTGTCGTCAAAGATCTGATCGTTGGTGAAATTCCGCATGCTGAAGCTGTCGAGCCACTTTACCGGACACGCCTCCCTCCTCCCGTTCTCCTCGTACTCCACTCGAATCTTCCGCGTAAACATGTTTCAAATTTTCCCATAATCGGTAGACTGCTCTTCACCCAACTGCGGCGCACCTAAGCGAATGTGAAAACTGGTTTGTCATCCTGAGCGAAGGCGTGCCTCCTTTGCACGCCACCGAACCCAGCGCCAGCAGCACCGCGCCAACCGGCAGCGCCCACATCAGCAGTCCCTTCAGCGCCTCTCGCATGACCCACAGCAGCGCCGCGATCCCAATCGTAAGCACAGCATTGCCAAATCCTGTTCATCCAAGGCAGCGTCTTGGTGGAAAACGAAGGCAGCCATCCGCCGCCGGAACGATGTATCGCATCGCCTGCCATTACAACAGAGTTCGGTTCGACTTTCGACTTTCCCGTTCATCAGCGATGCTCCCTGAAGGCCAAGTGGTACCTGTAATTGGTAACCAGTGATTGGCGATCGCTGGCTGCGAATCACCAATTCCCAATAACAATTACCAGTCACCCCTTTACCACTAACCAGTCACCGATTTTCTATAATCAAACTTTATGCCTCACTTCCCTCCCGTTGACGAACAACTGGCCTACCTGCGCAAGGGAGCGGCCGAGATCATCCGCGAGAGCGATTTGCGCGAGCGCATCGAGGGCTCCATCGCGACCGGGAAGCCCATGCGCGTCAAGGCCGGATTCGATCCCACCGCTCCCGACCTTCATGTCGGACACACCGTCCTCATCCGCAAGCTCAAGCACTTTCAGGACATGGGCCACACCGTTATCTTCCTCATTGGAGACTTCACCGGCCTCATCGGCGACCCCTCCGGCCGCATCACCACGCGCCCGCCCCTCACCCGCGCGCAAATTGACGTTAACGCCGAAACCTACAAGTCGCAGGTCTTCAAGATCCTCGATCGCGACAAGACCGAGGTCAGATTCAACTCCGAGTGGCTCGACAAGCTCGGCTACGAAGGCTTCGTGCGTCTCGCCGCCAAGTTCACCGTCTCGCAGATGCTCGAGCGCGAAGACTTTCACAAGCGTTTCAGGGAAGAGAAGCCCATCGCTATGCACGAGCTGCTCTACCCCATCGCGCAGGGATACGACTCGGTCGCTCTCGAAGCCGACGTCGAGCTTGGCGGCACCGACCAGAAATTCAACCTGCTTATGGGACGCCAGCTCCAGCGCGACTACAACCAGCTTCCGCAGATCGTGCTCACCATGCCTCTGCTCGAGGGCACCGACGGCATCCAGAAAATGTCGAAGTCCTATGACAACTACATCGGCATCACCGAACCGCCTACCGAAATCTTCGGTAAGGTCATGTCGATCTCCGACGATCTGATGTGGCGCTATTACGAGCTGCTTACCGACGTCACCTCGCGCGAGATCGGCGAGCTCAAGCAGGCGGTCGCCAAGGGCCAGGCGCATCCCATGGAACTCAAGAAGGAGCTCGGCATTCGTATCGTTACGGACTTCCACGGCCACGATGCTGCCGTCCAGGCCGCGCACGACTGGTCTCGTATGTTCCAGGAGGACGAGACCCCGGAAGACCTCCCGTTCGTAATTGTGAGGTTCCCCAATGTTGCCGCCCCGAATGCTGCAGCGTCTCCAGACGGCATCGCCCAGGTGCGACTCGACAAGCTACTCGCCGCCGCCCGCCTCGCCACTTCCGTCTCCGACGGCTCCCGCAAGGTCAAACAAAACGCTGTCAAACTCGACGGCGAATTGAAAAACGACCTCGTCGCCTCGATCAAACTCGGCTCCGAGTTCACACTGCGGGCAGGTAAGAAGATGGTGAAGGTAAGCGTGCAGGAATAGCTGGGCTGCGCAGACCCCAAAAGATCCAGACCCATAGCATGCAACTTCCCCGCTTGCAATCGGTAATCGATGTGGTGGAGAGAAGGTAGGTTAAGCGACGAGGGTGATAAAGCAGAACCGAAGTGGCGACGCCTCGAAAAGCTTGCCTACGAGATCCAAAAAGAGGTCGACGACGGCTCAGTCCGGAGGCCCCGTCCCACCTGACCTGGGGAGAGAAGCATCTTCACAATGAACTCACCTGCTCCGCGGCTGCATCGAAATTAGGCCCAGCTGGACAGTGCCCACCCGAGCGGACGAGCGAAACCCGGGGTACGCGCGTTTAGCCGGCGGCACAGCCGCTACGACGAACCCATCGCCGAAAAACCCATCTGACGACCAAAGCTCTCTCCCCGACGCCTGGTTCGTTCCTGTCGCTCCACCCATGCAGTGACGTAAGAACGTCCCCGCTCGGTGACCGCCAGAACATGACAAGAGCCCTGATCGCAAATGCACTCTGACGAAACCAACAGCCCACGGTGCATGAGCATGTCGGCGGAGGCTGGAATCTCAAGGACCAGAACTGGTTCGATGCAATCGGCGAGCAGTTGAACTTGTTCGACGGTCAGAAAACTAGTGGCCAGAGACATGACTACACACCCATCCCATAGTGAAGTGGCGATCTTGCTTGGTCCATCAGCCCGACTCCGATGACCCAAGGCGCATGTGCAAGTTACAACCATCCGCCAGCCGCCACAACACCATTTAGTGCCATATTGCATATTACGAGCAACGCAATATGTAAATACTTCAGTATGGCAAGATGAGTTAACGGCCGGGGCAGACCCCGCTTGCACTTCCTGACGAATCTTAGCGTGGGTGTCCCATCCCGCCTTCTTTTGACGGAGTGGCGATTTTTCTTTTTAGAGGGTAACTAATCGCTAACTGCTAATTACTCCTCGCTGGTTGCTGCCTCACTCCGTCCTTAGTGCCTTCATTGGTTCCACAGTGGCCGCCCGCCGCGCCGGCAGCAGTGCCGACAGCAATACCACCACCGCCACCATCAAGGTTCCCAAAACCAGCACTACCGGATCGGCTGGGCTCACGTTGTAGAGCTGGCTACGAACCATGCGGCTGAGCAAAACTGCCATCGGCAACGTGACCACGATCGCGATCCCTGCCAGCCACAAGACATCGGTGAGTACCAGGCGCATTACCGCGAAACGCCGCGCACCCAACGCCATGCGGATGCCGATCTCGCGCGTGCGTTGTGCCGTCACATAAGCTAGCACTCCATAGAGGCCAATCGCCGCCAGCATCGTCGCCAGTACTCCGAAGCTCACCGCCAGCATCGCCACCAGCCTGTCATTCGAAATGTCGTCGGCAACCTGCTCGTCCATGGTGCGCATGGTATCGATCACCAGATTGGGTCCGACCTGATGCACGACATTGCGAACGGTTATCTCCGCCGTCTCCGGCGCCTGCCACGTGCGCACGTAGTACTGCATAAAGCCGGCTTGAGGGTGGTTTTCATCCTGAAAGAACGGTCGATACACCGTCGGCTCGAACTCCGAACGCATGTGTCTGTGCTTGGCATCGCCCACCACGCCGACGATCTCGATGTCAAACTTCCCGTCCGACCCACTGCCTTTCGCCATCAACTGTCCCACCGCATTCTTGGGCCCGCCGAAATACTTCCTCGCCAGCGCAGCATTGACGATGGCCACGTTCGCTTTGCCGAAGCCGTCCTGGTCAGTAAACACTCTGCCCGCGACCAGCGGAATATGCATTGTCGTAAAGTAATTTGGGGTGATCGCGGACCACTCCACGTGGATATTGTCATCGGGCTTGGTTTCATAGTGGGCAAACGAGACATTATTCATCTCGCTGTCGCCAGTCAGCATCGGATCGTCAGTCCCCGCAACCGAGCGCAATCCCGGCTGTGCTGCCAGAGCTTCGAGCAGTTGCTTCTGTACCACGAGCGCTTGTTTCGTATCGTAGCCTCCCAGCGTCGGATCGATGCCGAAGGTGACAAGATGATCGGTAGTAAAGCCGATGTTCAACGACTTCAGGTTGCGCAAAGTCTGCACGAACAGCCCGGCGCCAACCAGCAGCAGCAGGCTCAGCCCAATCTGCACTCCAACCGAAATGCGCCGGAAGCGCAGATGCCCGCCTGATCCGGTGGTCGTTTGTTGCTTCAGCGAATCGACCAGGTTGGGCCGAAGGAAACGCATCGCCGGAGCAAAGCTGAACAGTATGCTCACCCCAAACGCCAGGCCGAAATTGAAGAGCAGAATGCGAACATCCGGATGCGAACTGAAGGGCAGCTCCGTGACCGAATCCCCCATCATCCTCCGCGTGAGGAACGCCGAAACCATCGGCGCTATCGCCAATCCCAGTGCGCCTCCGAGCAGTCCCAGCAGCATCCCTTCAATCAGCAATTGCCGAATGATCTGCCAGCGGCCGGCTCCCATGGCATAGCGCACCGACATTTCCTTCACACGTGCCGCAGCTCGTACCAACAACAAGCTCGATACGTTGACGCAAGCCATCAGCACCACCAGTCCCACCATCGCCATGACGATCAACAGCGGGGTTTGGATCTGGTCGCGCAGCGGCGAGAACCCACGCCGCTCGTCAAACAACTGCAAGCTCGATTCCTGCACGAAACGCTTGGAAAACTTTTCTGTCTTGTTCTTGATGTCGGCAAGCTCAGTGGCCCGTATCGCCCGCCACAGCGGCGTCATCGCGGCTTCAGCTTTTTCGCGGCTCACGCCGGGCTTCAGCCGCGCCACCAGGCTCAAAAACGCTGAACGACGATTGTCAAGGTCGTTCCATCCCGGCGTAACCAGCGGCTTGGTCATCATCGGAGCGAACACCTTCGGTGTGTAACCACCGATGGCGCTGTGGAAGTTCGGTGCGGTGACTCCGAGGATCGTGAATGGATTCCCATTAATGTAAAGCACCTGATCGATCACCCTGGGATCTCCGCCGAAATGCGCGTTCCAGTAGTTGAAGCTCAGCACCACCACCGGATTCGTGTTCTGCGATGCATCATCCCCGGGGACGAACAGTCGCCCCAGCGCCGGCTTTACCCCCAGCACATCGAAGTAGTTGCCGGAAACCAACTCGCCTGGTACCAACTCGGACTGGTTGTTCCACTGCACCCCCACGCTGACCTCGACGTCGGCCAGCATGCCCGAGAAGACCTCGTTCCTGTCGCGGAGGTCTTTGTACATCGGATAGGAGAAATAGTTGTTAGAGTCTCCGCCGAACGCGCTGATGCGCCCGGTGTTCGACCCAATATACTGCAGCCGCACTAGCTGCTCCGGATGACTCACCGGCAGCTCGCGCAACAGCGCCTGGTCAAGCAGCGTGAAGATGGCCGTGTTGGCTCCAATCCCCAGCGCTAGGGTAATGATAGCGACCAGCGCGAATGCGGGCGACTTGCGCAGTTGGCGTAACGCGTAGCGAAGATCTTGCACCATCAAACCGACTCCCGTTCTACATGCTGAAAACTCAGTTGAGCGACAACGATGACTCAGGACGCGACTTCACCACCGGTGGCGAGTGGAAAAACTGTCTTGTGTGACAACAGTGAGTCAGGGCACAACTTCGTCGTGCCGTAAGACGCTGAAAAATGCCTCGGGGCTTCAGCTCCTCATCCAATGCTGAAATCCGAGAGATCCTGTTTCTTCGTGCACCTGCACCGCCAGTGCGAGCTTATTCAGCTCAACAACTTACACGCTCTTAGGGAGCATAGGTGTTCAGCCGCACCCCGAGTCTGTCCGCTTCTGGACAGCCGGATTCGTATGAGGTGGCAGGGTGCGACTGGCAACTAGCAGCTGGCTGGCAACTAATGGCTTGTAAAAATTCGGTTTCGACGCCTCTCGGCAATTGACGCCACTCGCTAGCGGGCACACAATATCCCCATTCGCACCACTCGCCGGGGTTGAGTTTCGGACGGGCATTATGGGAGTGCGGTACACACTCGTCCCGAAGCGCGGGTTGTTTCTTCTCTTTTTGTTGGCTCTCGGCACTGTAAGCCTTGTGATCGCCCAGCAGAATCAGTCGGGCCCGCCGCTAGCGGTGACTGCTGCGCCTGCAAGCGACACTCCCGAATTCCGCATCGTGAAGCGCGTTGACGAAGTCAATCTGCGCTTCACCGTTACCGACTCCCACGGACACTTCCAGAACCAGCTGACCAGCCAGGATTTCTCCGTTCTCGACAACCATCAGCCGCCGGCCGCCATTCATTTCTTCCAGCAACAGAGCGCGCTGCCCTTGCGCGTCGGCATCCTCCTCGACGTCAGCTCCTCGGTGGCTCCCAGCTTCAAAACCGAGCAGAAGGCCGCCGGCGTTTTTCTCCAGAAGGTCTTGCGACCCGGCTACGACGAAGCCTTCGTCGTCACCTTTAACCAGAACGTGCACCTGCTGGAGGACTGGACCGGAGACCCGAAAGCAGCATTCGCCAAAGTGCATGCCTTACAGGCCGGCGGAGACACCGCTCTCTACGATGCCATCATCTATGCTTGTGAAAGGCTGCGGCAGAAGCCGGCAGACACCATTGCCCGCCCGGTCATTGTGCTCATCACCGACGGCGACGACACCGCCAGCAAGGCGACTCTCTACGATGCCGAGCAGGCGGCCGCTCGCACCGAGACCATTCTTTTCGCCTTAAGCACCAACGTCGTCACTCCGGGCTACTACCCCAAAGGCGAAGCGGTGTTGGCTCTGCTGTCTGGTCCCACCGGCGGCCGCATCCTGCAGGCACATGAGGGCTGGCAACTGACCAACTCCTTCGCCCAAATCGAGCAAGCCCTGCGCAGTGAGTATGTGCTCGGATATCAGCCCGCGGATCTCAAACCCGACGGCAGCTTTCGCCCCATCGAAATCCTTCCTCTGAAGTCTAAGCTGCAGGTGCGCAGCCGCCGCGGCTATTACTCCCCGCGCGAAACCGCTTCCGAACAACCCTTTTAACCGACCTTTTTCAGAACCACCGCGTTCCAGGAGCCGGGTAGAGCTCTGCTTCATTCAGCGGTGCATCAACCGACTTGTGTTTTGAGAATGGCTTTAGTTTAGCCCGGTGTGGAGGGTAGATTACGCCTGCACAGGCTGCTGAAAACGTCACTTCCATCGATGTTTTGCAAGGGAACAAGCTTCAGCCGGGCCGTACAAGTCCCTTACTTTTGTCATTCGAAAGAGCTTAGAAATTGTGTCGCAAACCGACACGCTCACGGTGAAACAAAATGATCGAATCGAGGATTGGGTAGCCGCGAAGTGGCGCATCAGCGCCGGGTTGAAGTGGGGAATGAGACCGAGGGGTATGAACCCGCAACCTACCCGCGAACTCTACTGCGGCTTCGGCAGCGTCTGCCGCTCTCCAGCCTGCGCACCACTCTGCGGACTCGCAGTTTGCCCAGTGCCCGTTCCGCTCTGATTCTGCGCTGACGCCAGTTCCGATCGCCGATACTTCGGCGCGC
>DASRAA010000306.1:0-2251 GCA_035638375.1 Binatia bacterium
CGCTCCATCGCGAGTTGCGTATGCGCACCTCCCTTCCAGTGAATTACCAACTCAAGGGTCTTTTTATCCTGATCAGTGCGCACGAGGATCTCTTCGATGGCGGTGCGGAAGATCATCTTCTTGAGTGTGGGAGGACAGTGATCACTCTGCCACACTTCAGCAAAGTGATCACCCATCGAACGGATTCTGTTTTCCTCTTCGGAGGACAACGAATATCGCTCTCCATCCAGACTGGAAAGTCGTTGTTTGGCTACCTCGATCTCTTCCAGCTTTTCGTTCCACCGACGTTCCAACTCGCTCGCCGCAAGCCGATTCCGAGCGTCCACGGCGTCGTACTGTTCAAAGGCTTTCTCCGCCTCATACTCCAGTTGCTCCAGTTTGCTGGACAGAGCGGCACGTTGTGCGGCGTCGCCGGCACTTAATTCCTCAAGCGCTCGCAGACTGGCTTCCACTCCCAGAGGCGCGATCACCTTCAGCAGTTCTTGCCCCACCCGGCGATCTACCGAGCCGCCGCCAAAGCCGATGCAATACTGCCCACCATCGTCATAGTCGCCTTTGCAAAGATAGCGTGCGTTGGTGCCACGCCCACCCCAGTAGCGTACATGCAGCTTGCGTCCACAATGTCCGCATCGGAGAAGCCCTACCAGTAGCCCTTGGCCGGCGCGAATCGCAGCCATCGATTCGTCTCCTTCCCAGTTCACTGAATTCCGCCGCGTCATTCGTCGGTTCTCTTCGTATGTGGCCCAGTCAATATAACCCACATGATGATCACGTATGAAGACGCGGCACTCTTCGGCGGGACGCATCGCACTCTGGCGTTTTTCGAGCCGGCCCTCGACCAGCAGGGTCGCTACCGGGCGCCGTCCCCAAACATAGGCACCAGCGTAAAAGGGATTGCACAGAATGTCGCGGACCAGGCTCTGTGAGGGAATCTTCCAGACCAGCCGGGTTCCCTGGATGGGGTTGGCAGGCAGTTCTACGTCATGATCACGGAACCATTGGAATGTTTGACGCACGCTCCACAGTTCTCGAAACTTCGTGAATACGAGCTGAATCGCTTTCGTAACGCGTCGATCGGGATGAACGACAATCTTACCCATAGCATCACGGGCATAGCCGACCGGGAGCCTTTTGAACAGTTCGCCGCGACGCGCTTTGGACTCCTGTCCCGCGAGCAATCGTTGGCGTATGACCTTGAGTTCGACGACGCTGAGCGTTCCTTTGATGCCCAGCACCAATTGGTCGTCGAGATAGTTCAAATCATAGACCTGTTGCTCGTCGGCGATTAGCGTTCCAAAGATCTGGCAAACCTCCAGCAGCCGACACCAGTCTCTATCCGTGCGGGATAGCCGTGATACCTCCCGGCTGCCAACGATTCCGACCTCTCCGAGTGCCACCAAGCTGAGGACACGCTCGAAGCCTTCGCGTTGCGCGGATGCAATGCCGGCGCTTGATCCGAGGTCGCTATTAATGATCTCCACCTGCTTCCAGCCCAGCGCACGTACCCGTTCGGCCACCGCATACTGCAGGTGTTGACTTTCCTTATTCTGCCGTACTTGTTTTTCGCTGGACTGCCGGAGGTAGACGATCGCTTTGCGAGCCAGATGCTCCGGCTTGATCTTGGGATTGTACAAGATCATCTCTGTCATCAACTCTTCCTCCTCCCTCGTGAAAGACCACCACCAGAACACGGGCCATGAGATCGATCAGATCGGTGCGGGTCGTTGCGTCCATCGGCACGGCCTCGCTTTCTTTTCGGATCATCAGGTCCAGAAGTTGTAGTTGCACCACGACGACCTCCCTTGCATCCGGCAACAGCCGTTTGCAGAAGGTTATCGTGAACGTGGTCTTTAGAGTTACGTAGTGAGGCGATCAATGAAGCGAGAGATAGAAGAGCTCCCTTACTCAGGTGCGGTGTTTGCGAAATCTTGATCTCGGCGCAGTCCCGCGATAGCATCCAGACCGGAATCTTCAGACGCCTCTCGGCTGGGTCAATGACACAGACCGCTCCATGTCCCCGTTCCGGTCTGCGAAGGACCCGCAGGGTAGCGCCATAGAGCGGGTGAAAGGGGTAAAAGACCTGAACATCCTGATTATCCGTGCTCAGGGTATTGTGGGCGTGGGTGCCATCATCCGCACCTGCATTGCGTCGTGCCCGCCGGGGGCTTTTCCCCCGGCGGTGACGCCTGGGTGCGGCCCTCGCGCGCCGGGTTCTTCCTCCCCAAGCAGGTACTCAGCGTGGTCTTCCGAG
>DASRAA010000307.1:0-12408 GCA_035638375.1 Binatia bacterium
TCGCAGCATCTCGGAGTAGCGCTCGTTGGTACTTTGTTCCAGTTGCTCGGCGACATGATGCCGCGAAAGCATCAGTTCGGCACGCTTATGTTCGCGCAGCAGCTCCTCCGTAGAGAACACGCGTCTCTTTGCGGCCGTTGGTGCGAATGATTCTTCTGCTTGTGCTTCCACAGATTTGCTCTCCCAACCTCTCGCCATGTGGGGGATTGTACTCCTTAAGTGAGCCGTGCGGCCCAGCGCTTAGCTTTCGTCCGAATCTCTTCGAATGTTAGACCATCAGAATGGCGGACTAGTTGCCTTCGGTGCGCTGCATCCGAAGTATGAAACCGACAGATAAGAGGACGGGCGGCCCCGGATTTCGACCAGGTCGAACCATCCGGGGCCTCGCGGAGGAGAGAGATTACGGAAGGGTAATGCGGAGCGTGTCCCTTTGCGGGACGACCACACGTGCCACCAGGCCGCTGACGGTGAACGGCTTTTGGATATTGTGTCTGAGAAATGCCAAGTGGTGCTAAACCCAACGTCTCACTGTCGGCATAGCCGGTCATATAGAGCATGCACCCCGGCCGTGGCTGTTGCGGCACCCCCGCCAGTTCGGGACCGTTCTTGCCCAGCATAACGACGTCGGTTAGGAGCAATCGAGGGCGCCATTTGATCCTGGGCGCCGCGGCCAATGCGCCGTTGGCCTCGAGCCCGTGACAATCACCCAATTCCGGCGCTTCGCCGGTTACGACGGGAACTGCAACGCTCTTCTTCAACCAGCAGGATGGGTGGAGAGCTGTAACCTCCGTTAGGACTCTCTTCCGTTTTGGGGTTCCGCTCTCAGCATCTATGCTCATCATGGCCCCGCTTTGCCCTATGTGTTTGCGGCGTCTGCCTCCTTAGAAGCACGTTTTGAGCCATTTACGCGGAATATCTGCTGAGTCACATATCTCAAGCGAAACCGCCAGATACGAATAAAAAGCGAAGCGTCTAGGGTAGCGCCACATTTCCCGCGGCAGAATTCCTCCCGTCTTGTGCGTTCGACTTGGGATCGCTAGGGCGAGATGGGCCAGCTCTAATCTATAGCCCGACACTTACGCAAGTACCTAAGTGTTCGGCTAAACACTTACGCGATTGCTTAAGTGCTTTTTAGCCACTTGAGTAACGGTCGGGTGTGCAGTATTCGGCTCTGACGCCTTAATCAAGCACATCCCTAAAGAGTCAATTTCGGCAGTGGTATCCTTTTCCATTAATTCTCTTCGCGCGGACCATCGCGCTACATAAGGACTCAAACGGACCTGTCTTGCACATCCCGCAGCCCAGGCTTGCGCTTTGTCGCCGGCCTGGTTGCGCTGCTCTCCTCCCTGCCACTCGAAGTCTTTGCCGCCACTCCAGCTGTTCCCAGCAACGAAACCGTGAATTGGGAGATCATGACGGAGATTCGCAATGAGGGCTTCCGCAACTCGAAGGTGATGGAGATTGAGGAGCAGCTCACGGACGTGATCGGCCCGAGGCTGACTGGATCCCCCAACATGAAGCGCGCGAATGAGTGGACGCGCGACAAGTTCACGGAGTGGGGACTGGTCAACTCACATTTGGAGAGCTTTCTGTTCGGCCGCGGCTGGACGAACGAATACACCGAAGTCCGCATGGTTGCGCCGCAAGCGGCGCCGCTGCTGGCGTACCCCAAGGCATGGACAGTCAGTACGAACGGCGTGCTTCGGGCGCCGGTGGTAAAAGCCAAGCTTGCTACCCAGGCTGACCTCGACAAATACAAAGGACAGCTTGCGGGCAAGATCGTGCTCGATGGCGACATGCGGGAGATCAAGCCGCAGGAGAAACCTGCTCTCGAGCGCTACGACGAGAAGAAGCTTGCCGAGATGGCGCAGTATGAAGTTCCCAACGAGAAACCTCGATTGAATCGCGAAGAAATTGCACAGCGGATTGCATTCCAGAAGACGCTCAATCAGTACCTAATGGACGAGAAGGTTGTCGCCATCATCGATCCCAGCCGACACGGCGAAGCTGGGCTGGTGTTCGTGCAGAGCGGGGCCAGCTACGAGCCGAACACCCCGGCGGGCGTTCCGTCGTTGGTGATGGCGATCGAGAACTACGGCCGTATCACCCGTTTGCTGGAGAAGAACATTGCTGTCGAACTTGAGCTCGAAGTGCGCAACACGTTCTACGACGCCGATCTTAACGCCTATGACACGATCGCGGAGATTCCTGGCTCGGACAAGAAAGATGAGGTGGTGATGCTCGGGGCGCACCTGGACTCCTGGCATGCCGGAACCGGTGCCACAGATAATGCTGCGGGCAGCGCAATCGTGATGGAAGCGGTTCGGATTCTCAAGGCCATCGGGGTTCAGCCACGCCGAACGATTCGGGTGGGGTTGTGGAGCGGCGAAGAAGAGGGACTGCTGGGGTCACGCGCTTACGTGAAAGAGCACTTCGGGTTGCACGTCCCGCCGACCGACCCCAAGGAGCTGGCGATGCCAGAGTGGCTGCGCAAAGAAGACACGCCACTCACGCTGAAGCCAGAGCAGGCTAAGGTCTCGGCTTACTTCAACATCGATAACGGAACAGGCAGGGTCCGTGGCGTTTATATGCAGGAGAACGAAGCGGTTGCGCCGATTTTCAGCTCATGGATGCAGCCGTTTACCGACTTGGGAATGACGACATTAACCGCGCGCAATACCGGCGGCACCGACCATCTGTCGTTCGATTCGGTGGGAATCCCCGGTTTCCAATTCATTCAGGACCCGGTTGAATATGAGTCGCGCACCCACCACTCCAATGCCGACACGTACGAGCGCATCCAGCGGGACGACATGATGCAGGCAGCGGTCATCATGGCTGCGTATGTGTATGACGCGGCGATGCGCGACAAAATGCTGCCGCGCAAACCTCTGCCAAAACCTGGCCAGGCGACCCCACCCAAGCCCGAGAGCAAGCCGGACTCGAAGCCGGAAGCAGCGCCGCTAAAAGGGTAGGGAGCAGAATCGAGAGTGTGTTGAGGAAAGAATTGCGCAGCTCTGGTCCCGGGTCGCCTCAGGCTGCCTGAGAGCCAGGGTGGACGACGAATGGTTCGCTGATTGCCGGATTGAGTTCACCAAACTGAAAGGCAATCTTGGGAGGCGTCTCGGTCGTGATTCCAAGCAGACGGGCAACTGGGTTCCTCGAATTCGAACGCATAAATTCGGCGAGCATCGCAGCAGCTTCTTTGGCAAACGCTCTCTTCGTGCTTTCCGTCAAATCGTGACCTATCACTTCCACCGTCAAATCTGGTCTGGGCGCAGTCGAAAGTCCGTTCGTAGTACAGGCTCGAAATCTTGAAATAAACTCGACCGATATGCGGTAACGGTCTTCAGGACGCAAATGAAACGTTCGCAGGGTGATCTCGATGAGCTTCTGTGCGATGGAACGCTTTTGCTTGATCGATGCCTTTGGCACATACACCCTTATATAGGGCATTCGATACCCCCACTCCTAGGCTGTTATGTGGCAAACCGGATGCCAAAAAGCCGAATGGCAAAGTGCGAGAGAAATCACAAAGCTATCAAATTGTTTGATCTATCAGGCCTGGGTAGAAATCACCAACCATGAAATTTTTTCCAGTGCCTGAGACCATTCTCGCAAAGAAAGTCCAGCGCCATGTTTCGCCAAGTACCCGGCAAGGGCGCGACACCCGTTGTGGTCATGACGCAAGATGTTGGCTACGCGAAGCCGTTGGCGCAATCGGTAAACCAGTGCTGGGCTAGCCTTTTAGGGGTAAAATCTCGTTACTTTCCTGTTAACCCGCTGACTCGGGGAGTAAGGGTAATCGCGCCTCTCTCCATGGGAGCACGCCGTGGCGAAACTGAACCTGAGCTGGCTGCGCAATCTGTTCATTCCCTTCATCATCATCGTCGTTCTCTTCGTGGCGTTCGGGGCCTATTACCTCTACTGGGTCCCCAACCGGCAACGGCACTTGGATGATCGTGGGTTTCGCTACCTGAAGACACTCAGCGAGCAGATTCGGCTGACCATCAATACCTACGACAAAATGATGGATCACGCTGTGCAGGCGGGCGTCAGCAACGACGCTCTACCCGATTATCTGAGGCTGACGGCGCCGCAGCTAACCGTACCCGAAAAGAGCGAGATCAAACATGCCATTGGCGAAGACAAGAACAGCTTCGGAGATCCGCCAAAAATTGATGTTCAAGTCGACGAAGGGAAGCACTTTCTCTATCTGGCGTTTGCTTTCGAGAAAGATACGGATCGTCGTGTTCTACGAACCGATCTGGACGCCCTCATTAACGGGCTCCTGGGACCGGACACTCTGAGTCCGTTCGACGTTGTTCTTGTTGCCCGCAGCGATGGGAGTGTGATTTTTCAGAAATCTCTCTCCGGCGTGGAAATGGCGAAGATTAACAACCTCGAGGATGCTTCCGGCGCGGCAGAGAGTAAGAACCAAATGAAGATCGACGCGGAGACGCTGTCGCAGGTGAGCCGTCTCGAAGAAGTGAGAATTGCGGGCGCACGGTACCGATTGTACTCGCAGCCCTTGGAGATTGGCTTTCGGCCCATACATCCGACCGCGGGCGGTGACCGGGCGGAAGCTTCCTGGGTGTTGTGCGGAATGGTCCGGGCCGACCGTTTTCGTTCCGAGAGCCAACTCATACCGTATTCCTACATCCTCACGATGCTGGCGGTTATTCTGCTCGCAGTAGCCTCTTATCCATTTCTGAAACTGTACCTTTCCCTCCCAGGCGAGCGGTTGCGCGCCCGCGATGTTGCGATCACAGCCGTATTCACATGCTTTATCGCCGCAGTCTTTACTTTCATCTTTGCCGATATCTATTTTTGGACGCGCTCTTTCGCCACCGACTCACAGGCCGAAATGACCAAACTTGCGCACGCCATAAACGCCAATTTTCAGCGGGAGCAGCAAGCTGCATTTGTGGCACTCGGTGCGCTGGATGGAAGACTGGCCTCGCAGCAGAACGCCGAGAGCAAAAACAAGGCGTCGCACCCCAAGCACACTGGGAACGTGCGGCTGTTGATCGGCAAGGACCACAATTACCGATGCGATCCGCAAGCAGCCTGCAGGGCCGACATTCTCGCCGCCGTGGATCTGTCTGGCGTCTTGCAAAACTATCCCTATCTTTTCTTCGCGTTCTGGAGTGACGACGAAGGCAACCAACAGGTCAAGTGGACGACCCGAAGACACGCTACTCCGTTCATTCCTCTCGATGAGACATCGGCACCGTATTATCCCGCGGTGAGGACGGCGCTTGCTTACGCGGAGGAATCCTCAACGATTCCGGGTTGCGGCATTGGCCCGCTGTACTCGCCTACGACGGGACAGAACATCATCGTGTTCTGGGGCATTGTCCCGTTGTCGAAGGCAAAGTGTGGGGTGAACCTCGCAAGCAACGAAGGAGGTGCCGCCTTAGCTGGTACGAAGGAGCGGAGTTGGGCAGCCATCGTCACTCAACCAGTGTCCGTATACAACGCAGTCCTCCCTGGCGGGTATCAGTTCGCTGTGCTGCAAAAGGACGGAACGGTGGTCTTCCACTCCGATACCACCCGCAACCTGAGAGAGAACTTCCTGGCCGAGACTGATTTGGACCCGAATCTTCAGTCGCGGGTAGAAATGCGCTCGGAGGGTCCGGTGACCGCGAATTACATGGGACAGCCACATCGCATGTACGTGTTGCCAATGGACGCCGGCGATCAGGAAGGTCGTTGGACCATTGTGATCTTCCGCGACCTGCACATGGAAGAGGTGATGAACCTGGAAATACTCAGCCTGGTTTCCATCCTCTTCATTATTTACGCTGTCGCCACAATTGTTTTGGTCTTGATTGCGAACTGGATCTGGGGCATCCATTCTGGGCGCAGATGGTTCTGGCCAGACTCGCGGCTATCGGGGATATATCAGCATGTCGCATTGGTCAATGCGTTGGCAGTGATTTTGCTAGTGGTGCTTTCCCCTTTTGTTCCGGGGCTGGCCCTGCTGATTTGTGCAACACTCATACCGGCCGCTGTACTCGTGTTCAATATTGCCATGGCAGGCCGGCGAAACTCAGAGGCCGCTCGGACCCCGATCGAGGAAGTCGACCCGCAAGGCTGGCAGTCTATGTATTTCGCAGCGGCGGCCACCCTGGTCCTGGTAATTGCGGTACTCCCCTGTGTCAGTTTGTTCAAGGTGGCGGCCAATTTCGAACACCGGCTGCTGGTGGAGAACACGATTCTCAAGCTTGCGAATGATCTCCAAAACCGCGCCCAGGCGATGCGTCACCTCTACCGGGAAGTGAATCTGGGATTGCACCGGGCAGAGTTGCTGGCCGGACCGGAGAAGCAGTTGGCAGGTGATTTGGAAGGCGAGAAGGTGGCACAACCTGGTGCTGAGCCGCCCAAGCCGGTTTATTCGTACCATCAACTCCTGAGCACAACGGTTTCGACGAGCCATGAACTGATTCAGGATGTTCCCGACCCGTCTGCGGCAGAAAATTCGCTGTTGAGCTTCCTGAGTTATCCGTATAACAAGCGCGCGGCGGATGACCGTTACCTTGCCGAAGGCAAATCGGATGTTTGGCGCTGGACTTCGTCGAGCTCGGGCAGCGAACGCACCCTCGAGCTGACGCAGGAGGAGCCAGATGGGCAAGTTCGCAATATCAAGGCGGTCTGGCGCCCGTTTGTTTATCCCTGGGGGAAGGTGGTTTGGTGGCTGGGAGTCGTAGGGCTGGTCGCTATCGTGTATGCACTGGCGCGAATCAGCCTCAGCAGAATCTTTCAACTGGAACGCGGCAGCCCGACTCAACTCTTGGATTCCGATCCTTGGTTCAATCCGGCGAGCCTGATCTCTGACCTGCCGATGAACCTGCTGCTGATCGGACAGGAAACAAGCCGACCAATTGTTGAGCTGTTTCATCGCTCCGACGTGCAAGTACACGAAGCGGAAACATTGCTGCAGGCGGATGCTCCTGCAACGCAGCCCAGCACATTAGCCGGCAGCGCAATTGATGCCATGATCAGCGATGGCCGTCCCTTAGTGCTACGCAATTTTGAGCGGCTGCCGGACGATCCAGAAAAGCTCGCCAAGGCAACCGCGGCAATCGTCCGGCTGCTCACTTCACTGGGTAACAGTGTGATCCTCGTCTCCAGCCTCGACCCGGTGTTGGTACCTTCCATTGAGACCAATGATCGATGGCGAGGCTTGCTGCATTCTTTTGTTCGCATCGATTTGAGCGCGACTCCTCCGCGACGGCTCGGCGAGGACGATGCCGACTATCAGAATCGTATTTCCGCGGAGTCTTACTTCCACTGGCTTTTCGCCGGTCTGCCCAAGATCAACAAGCTGGTGATGCTCCAGTTGGCGCAGGAGAAAGTCGTCAACCCAAACAGCGGGGAGGTCGTGGATGAGCTAGTGGAACAGGGAATGGTTGAGCGGAAATGGGGACTGCTGTCAGTGAAAGATGAGGGCTTTGCGAAGTTCTTGAAACACGCTCTCCCACACCTCACTGTCCGGAATTGGGAGAGACAGATTGCCGGGACGCGGCCCTTCTCACTGCAAACGTCGCTGCTGATCGTCGGCGTTGGAGTCGTCGCATTCTTGCTGTACACACAGGGTGAAGTATTCAATACCTGGGTCACCTATGCCACCGGAGTCGCTTCGGCTGTGCCGAAGGCATTGCAATTCTTCGAGAACTTCCGCTCGAAAGCGACAGCAACAGCGGCTTCGTGAGGTGTGATGAGGGATGGGCTGTGAGCGAGAATCACAGGCTCGCGTGCCCTATAATGACGTTCACCGATGTTGCCCGTCTGGAGGTTGCGTGTTGCCCGCTTCTGATCTAATCGCCATTCGCCTGCCGCGAACCTATGACGTTGAGCTGCTGCAGCGCGATTTGCAGACCTTGCAGGCAGTTCGTCGCGCTCCGCAGCCGGGCCCGTACCACAAGGGCGAGTGGACGGGTATCGCACTGTATTCGATGGGCGGGAGGCAGTCGACATTCCCCAGCGCCGCAGGAACAGACCACTATCAGGAAACGGAAGAGTTGCAGCAGGCGCCCTACTTCCGCCAGATTTTGCGCGAGCTGGAGTGCCCGAAAGAGGTGGTACGCATTCTGTTTCTCCCACCCGAAGGCCATATCAAGGACCATTTCGACTTCCACACCAGCTTCCAGTTCGGTTTACTGCGCCTGCATATTCCCATCGTGACGCATCCGGAAGTCGCTTTCCACATTGACGGACAGCTCATGGATTGGAAGCCTGGCGAGCTTTGGTATGGCGACTTCTCCAAGGTGCACTCGGTTAAGAACAACAGCCAGGTTGTGCGGGTGCACATGGTGATTGACGTGCAGATCAACGACTTCGTGCTGAGCCTCTTTCCCCCGGATTTTGTGGAGCGGCGCCGGGCTGAGGGGATTTCGATTACGACGGAACCGATTCCGGCTTCGGAGGCGGAGTTGCGATGTTTCGCCTGTGACTTTCGCATTCCGGGAGAGTTCATGCCGATGTTTGTGATCGGCAAGCCGCTGACCACTCTGGTCAAGGGAGCGAACGCCTCGGTAAGGTTGCTCGATGGCAAACTCAACGTGCTGATCGATAAGGTGCCAGCTTTTCGGCTGGAACGGCTGACCGACGACATCTTCGGCATCTCGGGATTGCCTCCGGGAATGACCCTTCAACTCAAGCGCCAGAACCAGGTCGTAAGCGACGTTGTCCTGCACATGAAAGGGCTGCCCCAAGATCTTTACTCGGCGCGGCTGGGGATTCTACGCGGCCCCGTGATTACCGAGCAGAGCGTCTCGCTGCCGGTGATCGAGCAGACGGTCGATGCAGCCGGATCGATGAGCTAAGGCCTGACGTGTCCCCAATCCGGATGCCATCGCAGGCGGTTGAAGTCAATCCAGCTGGCGCCAAAGCGGGCTTTTTGGCGCGGTCGGCCGTAGCGGCATTGTGTCTCACGCTGTTGATTGGCATTGGAATCGTCCGCATCGTCTCAACTTATCGCGTCTTCAATCACACCATTGACGAGCCGTCTCATCTGGCCTGTGGTCTGGAGTGGTGGGAAAAGGGCGTTTATCGGATTGAGACGAAACACCCGCCGCTAGCGCGAATATCGATCGCCGCCCTTCCGTACATGTCTGGTCTACGTGCGCCGGCGGAGTTCAAGAGCTGGCAGGAGACGTACCCGGTGTTGTCAGCCGATGGCCACTACTGGCGCAACCTTTGGCTCGCGCGCATCGGTGTGCTGCCGTATTACGTTATCTGCACACTTGTGGTGTTTTTCTGGACGCGGCGACTATTCGGCACCACTGCGGGACTGCTGGCGGCAGCGGTCTTCAGCATGGCACCGCCGGTTCTGGCGCATTCCGCGGTGGCCACTACCGATGTTCCCCTGGCGGCGATGTTCTGCTGGGCGTTGTATGCGTTCACGTTGTGGCTGGAGCGGCCTGATTGGCGGAGGGCAGCGGCGTTGGGCGTCGCCTCCGGGTTAGCTGTGGCAACTAAATTCTCGACGCTCCTGTTTCTGCCTGCGTGTGCCGTGGCGATTCTTGCGCTGTACCTGGTGGGCGGCGGGCAGCGCAACTGGCGAGTGCTCTTGCGCACCGCAGTTCTAGCAGCGCTGTGCGCATTGCTGTCCATCTGGGCCGTATATCGCTTTTCCCATGCGCCGCTGGCACAAGTCACAGCAGTGCCGGATCGCCTCGCAGCCCGTGCTTTTGGATCATCATCCCCGATGACAGCCGCGGTGCATAAGATCGCGGCGATTGTGCCTATTCCCGCCCCGGAGTTGATTGATGGCGTCCGCGTCCTACGTCAGCAGAACAACGAGGGAACGCGGTCTTATCTGCTCGGCCGAATCAAGGAAGGCGGCTTCTGGTATTTCTTCGTCGTCGCTCTGGCTCTGAAGACGCCCTTGGCTGCGTTGATACTCGGAGCATTGGGAGCCGTCGCGGCTCTGGGCCGTTATTCGCGTGACCACGCTGACTGGCAAATCGCGGCGCCGCTGGCTTCCGCCATCATGATTCTGGTCATAACGGCGCCCGCTGGAATGAACAGTGGCGTGCGTCACGTGCTGCCGGAGTACGTTTTCCTCAGCATCTACGCTGGCTTGGGAATGGTCGCGCTGTGGCGACGAAGCGTTCACGCCACACTCTATCGTGCTCTGGCAGTGATGCTCCTTTCGTGGATGACCTTGTCATCTGCGATCGCGCATCCTGACTACCTGGCATATTTCAACGAATTCGGCGGCAGCGATCCTTCCCGCCTGCTGGTGATCAGCGACCTGGATTGGGGGCAAGACCTTACGCGACTGGCGAAATACCTGCGCGAAAACCATATCGATCACATCAGCATCGCATATGAGGGCTTTTATGATCCGGCATCACTGGACTTGCCTGAGACAGTGAAGCTCAAATGTGGGGACATGCCGACAGGCTGGGTTGCCGTGGCCGCGCGGCGTGCGCGACGATCGCCCGAATGCGAACCCTGGCTGCAAGGTCACCAGCGCGTCACAATTGTCGGGAAAACAATGTGGATCTATAACATTCCCGCTAATGCACAAGGAGCTAACCTGGCGCATCCTGTCCAGTGATCTGGCTCGACGGGGCCGATTTCGGCTGTCTCGCGAGATAAACCGGCCGCCGTTTCACCTCCTCGAAGATCATGCCAATGTAGATGCCCAGGATGCCGATGAGAAACATGGAAGTGCCGCTGCTGATCGTGAGCACCACCATGAGCGAACTCCATCCCGGCACAAGGCTCGAGGTGTCGCCGCGTATCCAGAAACTGAGTACGTAAATGATTTCTGCTACGGCCAGGAGGATGAATACTCCACCGACCAAAAAGCCCAGGCGAAGCGGCGCCTGGGAAAACGAAAACATGCCGTCCTTCGCCAAACGAAGCATTTTGCCTAGCGAGTACTTCGACCTGCCTTCGATTCGCGGTGCGGGAGTGTAGGGAACCACCACTATGCGGAAGCCTATCCAGTGCACCATGGCGCGGTAGAACCGGTGGTACTCGGGGAGCCTACGTAGGGCGTCGCCGGCCTCGCGCGAGAGCAGGCGAAAATCGGCAGCGCCGGAAACCACGTTGGTTTCGCCGAGATGGTTGATCAGGCCATAGAACATCGCACTGGTGACGCGCTTGAGGAAGAATCCTTTGCGGTGGGCGTCGATGCGTTGGGTCTGCACCACGTCATACCCAGACTCAAACAGACGAATCATCTCTGGTACGAGCGCAGGTGGATGTTCTCCGTCGCCGTCCATCATAATGACGGCGTCGGCGTCGAAGCTGTCGAGCCCGGCGCTGATGGCAGCTTGATGTCCAAAGTTTCGGCTTAGTTCGATGGGCACGGTCCTCGAGTCGGATTGGCTCATACGGTCGAGGACCTGGGCGGTATCGTCAGACGAGCCGTCGTTCACATACAGGAATCGAAAAGTGTGCTCGCGCAGGTCATCGAGGGCCGAGATCAGCGAGGCATGAAAACGCTCCAGCGCAGGCCCTTCGTTGTACACGGGAATGATGAAATCGATGCGCGCCATGGACTCGCAATGCGATTGACTTGGTGCCGGAATTCTACGTAGTGTAGCGCATGCCGCAGCAGGGATTACATCTATCTCGCCTGAGCGGTATCAGGTTCAGCAAACGCTAAGACACTTTCGATTGGCCCCGCACAATCAGCAGCGGGCAACGAGCAGGGTGGACGACTGCATACACAACCGACCACAGCAGGTGATGGCAACCGCGCCGGCGCAGTGGACTCCCATCACGATGAGATCGGCCTGGTAGTCGTGTGCCCGTCGTACGATTTCGTCAGCGACAACACCAATAACGGCCGCCACCTGTGGCTTGCTCCACAGGTTCGCATCGTCGGGGATTATATCTCTTACAGGTGCTTGCGGTGTTCGGCCAGAAGTTCTTTGGCATAGTGCGTGGGCACGGGTACGTACTGTTCGAGTACACGCAGCAGCGTCAACTCGGCCCGCTGTCGTGACCTATCTGTTAGTCCAGAATCCGAAACAAGTGTAGTTGTAGGTTTTGCGTGTCGACATAAATCTGACCGGTCATCCCGTCAATGATTCTCTCTTCCTGGAGTGTGCCGTCGACAACCAGCCCGCGGAATGTCGCTCCGTCGCAGAGGATGATTCCTCCCACTGGGCCGCCAATGACGTTTCCGGTCTCCTGGCCTACCCACTCGAACGGATCCTAGTTCCACGTCCAGATGAGCTGCCCCACCGTCGGTGATAGGTTCATAAGAGCCAAGGGACTGTAATCGCTCGGAATATCCAGCGAGAACGGTAAGGAGAAATGAGATATCCCGTCATCCGAGGCACTTGGTTGCTGCTGGCTTTGGCTTACAGAGGTGCGATGAATAGAAAAACCGCCAGAGGCAGGCGCTTCGACATAACAAACCCAATTTGAAGGACC
>DASRAA010000308.1:0-13368 GCA_035638375.1 Binatia bacterium
TTTTGATGTTGACAGGACGGACGCCATGGAACTCCGGTTAAAAGAAGAGGAAGCGCGCCTGTTGCTGGAAATCCTGGAGGAGCGGTACACCAACCTGATTCACGAGATTGCACGCACCGACCACCGCGAGTTTAAACACGAGTTGCAGTCGCGCTGTCTGGTGATTGAGGGGATTTTGAAGCAGCTGAAGGCGGAAGAAAAAACAGCAGCGTGAGAAACGCTGGCTTCCGATTGCTTTGTTCTACTCCTATGCCTTTGCCCTGCCCAAAGGGGTCTCCTAACAGCTGAAGGCTCGGGTGTGGTTGCAGTTTTTTGGATTAGGCTCGGTAGGCCAACTACCATCAGCCTGTGCGGAACGCTTGGTTCCAGTTGGCTTGAACACTACGCAAGAGCGACGGGTACACTACGAGTTTGCGAAACGGATCGATCGCGGCCATGTAGACCGGCGTAAACCGGCTGACACGGCGCACGTAGACACCGAAGTAGAAGCGGTAGGCGTTTGCGGTTTCGACCAGGGCGCTTAGTGCACCGGCATGAGCAGTGCGGTTGGCCAGCTCGAGGAGCTGCTCGTTTTCGAAGCAGTACACGACGCGAAAGAGTCCCTCTTGTGTACTCGCCGGCGTAAGCGACCTCAAGCGGTCGGTTGCTGTCAGACGCGTCGTGAAGCTCTCCGCTGCGGTTGCAGTCGGCTCCCGGTCCCAACCGAAGATTCGTCCAACGAAAAGACGAATCCTGACCAGCATGCGTACCAGCGTTGAAGGGGAGCAGGGACGGCTGCGCGTGGCGCGCAAGAACTCGTGGAGCGTGATTCCGGCGCGCGCATGTGGCAGATCGATCGCCCAAACATCGTGCAGAGGCACTCCGGCCAGGAACGCGTGAACCCGCAACGGCAGCCGCTCGAACTCCTGAGCCGAAACCTGTGGCATGGCGCACCTCGTTTGCTGAAATCCTTGCTTCACCGTCTTTGATGGCCGATGCAGCCGAGCCGATTCGGTAGCGGCCGGCGGTTGTGAAGGGCCGGGTAGAGTTTTTCTCTGTATGGCAGGGGAGGTCATCATTACGCAAGTCTATTCGGCGCTTGCGACGCTGGTGCTGTTCATTCATCTGCTCTTTATTCTGTGGGTGGTCTTCGGCGCATTTGTGGCGCGCTCGCGGCCAGTTTTGCGGCTGCTGCACATGGCCTCGCTGATTTGGGGAATTCTGACTGAACTTGTGTGGCCGTGTCCTTTAACCCTGCTGGAAAACTGGCTCGGACAGCGGGCCGGAATCGAGGCCTATCAGGGCGGATTCTTGCTGCATTATCTCGACAAGCTGGTCTATCCAGATATTTCCGCGAATGTCCTCGTCATCGCGGGAGTCACCGTCTGCGTTCTCAACCTCACCTACTACGCAAGTCTGATGGGGAGTGGACGCCATACTGAGTGAATCAGATCCATCCGCCATCGGCGATGTGACACTGGTTGGTAATGGCCGAGCTGTCGTCGGCGGCAAGGAAGAGAATTAGGTTGGCGATTTCGTGCGGCTGGAGCAGCCGTTTGAGGGCCTGGCGTTCCAGCATCTGGGCCTTGTAGGCGTCAGTGAACCAGAGCCGTTGCTGACGCTCGGTCCAGATACATCCGGGCATCACGCAATTGACGCGAATATTGTGAGGTCCGAGCTCGTGCGCCAGGGTGCGGGTCATGCCGACGATCGCGGCTTTCGCCGTAACGTACACAGGCACGTTGGTGGACGGAATAGCCCAGGCAATGGAGCTCAAGTTGATGATGGAGCCGCGCCCAAGCTTACGCATACTCGGTATGACGCTTTGGCACATGAAGAATTGCTGTTTCAGGTTGACCGAGATGAGCCGGTCCCATAGCTCTGGAGTCACTTCTTCGATGCTGTGACGGGTGTCGTTGCCGGCATTGTTCACGAGAACATCGACATCACCCAAGACTTCCAGCACACGGGAAACCGCGGCCTGAGATGCCGCGGTGTCGGTCAAATCGCACTCCAAGAATCGAGGGGGTGGAAAGCCCGCTTCACTGATACGGCGGATGAGAGCTTCGGCGGCGTCCTTCTGCACGTCGAGGAAAGCCACCCGGGCGTCTTGCCGCGCTAACGCTTCCACAATGGCTTCGCCAATGCCAGTGGCTCCGCCCGTGATAAGGACAACACGGCCGCTCAGGCTTGGGTAGCGCGCGAAGTTGTCTGTTTCTTTGGCCATCGGTAAAGACCGTCGGCGATGCCGTTGCCGCCGAGGATATCGCGTCTCATGCGAACCAACTTACTCAATCGCTCTAGCTACCGGATGACATGGATAGGCACTTGCAGCTTCAACTTTTTCCAATTTCTCTCGGCAGTGAACACAGGGACCCTGAGGGAAAGAGCCAAAGCTATGCAGGCGCGGTCTCCTAGGGAGAGGCCGAGGTGGCGGGTTGGCTCCGTGAGGTCGCCGGCGATTCTGGCCTGCTGCGAATCGAAGGGCAGAACCTGTTGCACGGGGCTGGTAGCATCCTCCCATGCCTCATCGGGTGGCCAGCCCCGGCTCAGCAATTTACCGTACACTTCGGCGAGATTCACAGCGCCACAAACTGACCGGCTCAACAGTTCGGGAGTCAGTTGCTCCTGTCCCGGCTCACTGTTAATAATGGCCAGGATCACAGAAGCATCGAGGACCACCTTATTCATTACGCGCCGCCTTACGCCTCTCAGCCAGAAGATCGTCCACGAGAGAGACACCCTTTTTCAAATACTTCCGGGCCCGTTGCTGGGCACGCTCAATACGTTTCTCTTGGGTTGTGATTCGCAGCTCGTCATGGTGAAGCTGAAGCACGACTTCATCGCCGATTTCAATGCCTAAGGCCTTGCGAAATGAGGCGGGTATTACGACACGACCGTTCTCGCTCACACGCATCCGGGTTTCGTTGTCCACGGCCATCTTTGTGCCCCCATCCTGCCACAATAATATCATACTGGTAGAGTAACGATAATCTGTCAGAAGACGGAATATTTGACAAGGGCGCCGGCACAACCAAAACCTAGAACGCGGCAATCCCCGTGATGTGCTCGCCAATGATGAGGGTATGGATGTCGTGGGTGCCTTCGTAGGTTTTTACGGACTCCAGGTTGGCCATGTGGCGGAAGATGGGGTACTCGTCGGCGATGCCGTTGGCGCCTAGAATGTCGCGTCCCATGCGGGCGCACTCTAAAGCCATCCAAACGTTGTTACGCTTCGCCATAGAAATATGGTAGGGCTTTACCTTGTCCGCATCCTTCAACCTACCAACTTGTACTGCGAGTAGTTGGGCCTTAGTTATTTCACTAACCATCCAGACTAGTTTCTCTTGCACAAGCTGGTGGCCGGCGATGGGCATGTCGTGGAACTGCTTGCGGAACTGTGCGTATTGCAGCGAGCAATCGTAGCAGGCCATGGCGGCGCCGATGGCTCCCCAGGCGATGCCGTAGCGCGCTTGATTAAGGCAACTGAGAGGCGAGCCGAGTCCTTTGGAGAGGGGTAGCAGGCAGTCGGCGGGGATGCGGACGTCCTGCAACGAGAGGCTGGAGGTGACGGAGGCGCGCAGCGACCACTTGCCGTGGACGTCGGCGGCCTTGAAGCCGGGGCTGTCGGTGGGGACGATGAAGCCGCGAATTCGATCGTCTTCTTCGGTGACCCTGGCCCAGATGATGGCGATGTCGGCGATGGAGCCGGAGGTGATCCACATCTTCTCGCCGTTGAGGACGTAGGTGTTGCCGTCTTTCCTGGCGCGGGTGCGCATGGAGCCGGGGTTGGAGCCAGCGTCGGGTTCGGTGAGGCCGAAGCAGCCGAGGATTTCTCCCTTGGCCATCTTGGGCAGGTACCTCTGTTTTTGCTCTTCGCTGCCGAAGGCGTGGATGGGATACATGCACAGGCCGGACTGCACGCTGACGAAGGAGCGCACACCGCTGTCGCCGCGCTCGAGCTCCTGGGTCATAAGGCCATATTCGACGGCGGACATGCCGGCGCAGCCGTAGCCTTGCAGCGACGCTCCGTAGAAGCCGAGCTCGCCCATGGGCCTGATGAGCTCGCGGGGAAAGCGTCCTTCACGGTTGCACTGTTCGATGATGGGGATAAGATTTTCTTCGATGAAGAGGCGGGTGTTGTCGCGAACAAGGCGCTCGTCGTCGGAGAGAAGCGTGTCGATTTCGAGGAAGTCAACGCCTTTGAATTTGATGGCCATGATGAAGTTTGTCCTGTGATGTCGTGTCGTTCCCACCTATTCCAACAGAAGGAATATATGGGCCACCCCAGAAGTGAAGACGAACTATTGAACGTATCAGGGGTGAAGAACAGCGGTCAAACGCGGTGCGAGGAGGAGGCGGAAATCCCAAGTCAGCAACAATTACATTGCCTGACTTGGGATCCGGGTAATGCTTCATAATTCTTTCGCCACCGAGCGCGGCAGCCGAGCGCTGCGATCCCGGAGCCAACACGGACTGAACAGACTCAGACGGGGAGTAGTATGCCGAATAAAGAACTGCGCAAAGCATTGACGCTTGCTTTGCTTTTGTTTGTTGCGCGCCACGCTTATGCGCAGACGTTGAAGCTGTGGCCGGGACCGCCGCCGGGGTCGGAAAAGTGGACGTACAAAGAGTACTCGGTAAACGTTCCGGGAACTGGGACCGTGCTGTTTAATGTGACCATGCCGACGCTGACGGCATATCTGCCGGAGCCGAGCAAAGCGACGGGTACGGCGGTGATCATCGCGCCGGGCGGAGCTTTTATCGCATTGGCGATCGATGTGGAGGGCAACGACGTGGCGCGATGGTTGCAGCAGCGCGGCATTGCAGCGTTCGTGCTGAAGTACCGCATCATGGAGAAAAAGGGAGAAGGGATTCCTAAGGACATGGATTTCGACGAGGCCAGCAAGTACGGCATTGCGGATGGGGTCCAGGCGATCAAGCTTGTGCGAGAGCATGCAAAGGAGTGGGGTATCGCGCCGGAGCGAGTTGTCTTTGTGGGGTTCTCGGCGGGAGCGGCGGTAACTTGCGGGACGGCCCTGCAGGCGGATGAAGCTTTGCAGCCCAACTTTGCGGCGCCGATCTACGGAGCGCCGTTTGGACCAGCCATGCCGAAGATTCCTGCGAAGCTGCCGCCCGTTTTCATGGCGTGGGCGCAGGATGATCCGCTGGTGCTCGGTGAAATAACGAGGTTCTACAACGGATTAATCCATGCAGGACAAAAACCTGAGGCGCACATCTATAGCTCCGGCGGACATGGCTTCGGCATGAAGCAATCGGGTGCTTCGAGCGATCACTGGATTGATGAGTTCTACTGGTGGATGGAGGCGCGGGGACTCACTAAGCCCGCGGCGCCATCGCGACCGGAGTGATACACAGACCACCTGGCTGACTGCACCCGGGTTGCCCCCCGGCACAACGACGCGCTTTCGGACTCCGGTCAGCTACGCCGCGACCGCGGTTGTCTCACGCTCTTCGTCTGCCCCCGCGGATTCGCCGGCTTTGTGGCCGACGATTTCAGCCCCAGCTCGGAGCCCGTCGTCAAGGGCGTGTCCATGCTCGCAACCGCGCTCCTGGTAATAGCCATATGCCTTCAGGCGAATCAATTCTTCAGGATCTTCGTGGGAGCCTGTGTCTTGGTTCTGTAGCGGACCGATGGCTACGCGTCCACGGGCGGCAACTTCAATTCAGCTAGTCTCTGGAGATCCTCTGTTTTCTGGTAGGCCTGTTGCACCAGTTGCGAAGCCGCATCGCTGAGGTGGACGTCATCGCGAATCAACAGATTTTGTAGCGTTGCTCGCAACAGCAGCGCTTGTTTTTCGCAATCCTGCTGCAGCTTGTGCAGAGTTTCTGTTATTTGCCGGAACTCGCGTTCGCGATGGTTGTTTTTCCAAAGCAGCCATCCCAAAGCTAACCCCAACAGGACAAAGACGGCACGATACAACATCATGGCTGGACGCTCTGCGATTTCATCACTCAGACTGTTGCCGCTCATTAGGGCGTCCATGCCGGTGTCGATAAAGATCGCTGCAATACCAAAAGCGAATCCAAAGAAAATCTCTTTGTAGTTTTGGAGCATGTCGGATCTCACTCCTCAGCGCCCTTGAGAGCTTGCATCTGGCGACTTGAAAAGACTACTCCGCCGTGGTGGGGTCGATGCGCGATTTCACTTCAGCGACGTGGTTGGCGGGGAAGCCTCCCTGTTGGGCGTGCTGGCGAACTGTCACTTCGTCCGGCGCGATGTAGATGCAGTGGATTTTGTCAGCGGTAACGAAACTCTCCACCCACTGAATTTGCGGACCGATGTTGCGGATCACTCCGCACGACTTCTGCGAGATGGCTTGCAGCTCTTCGGGTTTGAGTTTGCCGGCGCCCGGAAGGTTGCGCTCGATTACGTATTTTGGCATGGCGGGGATTGTACATCAGTTCTCAGTAGCCGGTTGTCAGATACAAGACGAAGCCGGGTAATTGGCAACTGGCGACTGCGAGCTACTGGTTACCTAACAACTGACAGCTAGCATCATCTAGAACTGCACGCTCTTCAGCATCGCCTCGTATGTCGGTCGCAGGCGTTCAAACTGTGACTGCGGAGCGACAAACACGAAGTACAGGACTGAGCCATCCTGCCGGGGAAGAGTGACGAGCCAGTCGCGCTCTTCCTGAGGTTGACCGTTGGCTCCGGCGAAGGGCGAGGTGGACTGTAGTGCAACCGACCGACCTTGCACCCCGGCGACAGTGATGGTCTGAACGTCGCCTGCGGGTTTCGCGGAGTTGGCGCGCGCAATCTCGCGAATTAGATCGTTGGTTACTGTGTCGATACTCGTGCGCTTGCCGGAGGGCTGCATTCCGTTAATCAATACGCCATAGCCGATACCCGAGCTGGTGACCCCGGCTTTTGGGGCGATGGTGACATAATCGCCCTCTTGCCTGGGCATCGCGACCTGCCAATTTTCCGGCCACGACAGGCTCAAAGGTCCCAGATTCTCGCTCCTCATTTGCTGGCTGGGAGCAATGCTCTGCCACGAGGGTCCGGCAGGTGGAGCGGAGTCGGAAGGAACGGACGCGCTGGCATTCATCGGCGCAGGCGCACCGCTAAACACCGCGCCATTCCTCTGATTCAGAGAGGCCCACTGGCCGGACTTTGCGCCTTGGGCGATCTCCTCGCCTGTGTACATCTTCACGCCCATCGCGTGCTGCTTGGTCTTCTGGAAGGCAGCGCTGTCGGCAGCGTACTGCTTGGGAGGCCAGTTCTTGATTTCCTGTTCAATGGCGAGCGAGCGATTCCCAGGATTTGGGTGGTCGCTGAGCCACTGCGGTGGTGCTCCCGTACTCTCTGTTTCCAGCGTCTTGAAAAACTCAGCCATGGCTTGCGGGTTGTAGCCGGCCTTGTACAGGATGATTGCGCCGACTGCGTCGGCCTGCGACTCGTCAGTTCGGGAATACTTTAGCATTAGGCCCTGCGCCCCCATTTGCACACCCATTTGCGCGAGCTGGCCTCCCAGGCCGCCGACCGCACTGCCCAGGACGGCGCCGGCGAGTCCCGCGAGCAAACCGGTGGTCTGCGCCTTACTCGCCTGCTTAGCGGAGTGCTGCATGTACACGTGTGACATCTCGTGCGCCATGACGCCGGCCAGTTCTGCCTCGTTGCGGGCGGCAGTGATGGTGCCGACGTTGATGAACATCGGGCCGCCGGGCAGCGCGAACGCGTTGATTTCCTTCTGCGGGATCACGTGGAACTCGAAAGGCCACGAGTACTGCTGTGGAATGGTGGCAACCAGTTTCTGGCCGAGCTGACGGACGTATTGCGTCTCGGGGCTGGTGTCGGGCAGTACCGGCATCTGCTTATAAACCTGCGCGGCCGCCTGTAAGCCGAGTTGGCGCTGCTGCTCACGACTCATGCCGGGATGACCGGGATCGGGGAACTCGGGGCCGCCGGACACAGCGGAGAGCTGAATGACCAGAAGGAGCATGGTCAAAGAAGACGATACAATCCGACGGGCATCCTGAATCTGGACATGAATTTTCATAGGCATAAGATTAACGCCGGGATAATGGTTCTTAACAGTCTACCGCCGACGCGCGGTGGTTCGAATATAGGGTACATTCTGTAAATGCCTAGATCGCAACCGAGCCAAGGCCAGTCTCACTCCGCGACGAAAGGAACCTGGCTTGCGATGAATTCCTCATCCCGGGAAGAGCGACAATTATCCATAACGGTATGGGAACAACAATGACAAGCGATCCGCAGTTAGCTGAGTTGAAGCAACGAATAAAAGCCACGTGGATGGCTGGCGACTTCGGCAAGATTGCGCCGCTGATCCAGGCTGAGGCCGAGGCCTTTGTGACAAGGCTGCGGCTGCAACCAAGTATGAAAGTGCTCGACGTGGGATGCGGCACCGGCAACCAGTCCATCCCGGCAGCGCGTGCCGGTGCGCACGTCACCGCTGTGGACATTGCTCCCAATTTGCTCGAGCAAGCCCGCGCCTGGGCGCAACGAGAAGGGTTGAACATCGATTTCCGCGAGGCAGATGCTGAATCATTGCCGTTCCAGCACGGGGAGTTCGACGTGGTGACTTCGATGTTCGCGGCGATGTTCGCGCCCCGACCGAAGCTGGTTGCGGCGGAAATGCTTCGCGTGTGCCGCCCCGGAGGTTTGATCGCGATGGCGAGTTGGACGCCTGGCAGCTTTGTTGCAGAAAGACACGAGATCACCGCACGCTACTCGCCTCCACCCGCAGGTCTGGAGTCGCCAATGTTGTGGGGCGATGAATTGGCGGTACGCGAACGATTTGGTGAAGAAGTAGCCGTTACGGTGAGCAGGCGGACGCTCACCTTCGACCTCCCCTTAAGTCCGAGCGAAGCCAGCACGCACTTTAGCCGATACAGTGGATCAAATGTGATGCTGATGCAGCAATTGGATTCCGAGCGTCGGGATGCTTTCATCCGCGAGATGGCTGCGCAGTTTACGAAACGCAATCGCGGCGACGCGGCACACACCATCGTCGACTCGGAGTACCTCGAGGTGTACGCGCGGCCGGACTGAGAGTCATTTCGCTCACGGTGGCGGCCCGAATCGCGGTATGATGCGGCCACGTAGAAGCATCGAGGCACGTGGCCGCCACCGGGTATCCCCAGGTTTCCAATCGCAACTTTCGCTTTGGTCCGTTCGGGTTTTCAGAGTGCGAGTGAGAGCTGCGCAAGAATGGCATTCGGCCACGCTGCAGGAGCAACCGTTCTGCGTCCTGCTCGAACTTGTCGCGAACGCTGGCAAGGTTGTGTCATGCGAGGGCTCCAGCAGAAGCTCTGGCCGGCCGATACATTCGACGATTTTGACACCGGGTTACATACGGCGATCCGCAAGCTGCGGCCGGCACTGAACGACTGATGGCCGGTGATTCCGGCCGACAGGTGGCACTTTGCCGCGAACGCACTTTCCCCACAATGGGACTGGGTCTGAAGCGAGACTGAATTGGTCCTGTACAGGTAAGTTGCTGATTCCGGTACGGTTTTACCGATTGTCTGTACAGATTTGAGGGCAGTTTGCTTTGCGGGACTGGCGACTGGCCGCTGATGACTGGCAACTCAGGTAGAATAAACAAGCTATCCGACGAAGTGAGAGTGGCGCCTTCACCTGCCGAACGCGAAAGCGGCGTTCGTCGGGAACCCGATAAGGGCGCCCGCCTGCAGTCGAAGCCGTCCGGCCGTGGCGGACGTGAGCTTGAGACGTGTGCATCTCGCGACGGCTGAGTTTCCCGACTCACGCCGACTCGTGTTGCCTCCTGAATCGAGCGGCTTAAAGAACTTGCGGGTGAAGCTTGTCCGGAGGAATCATCCCAGGAGAGAGCAATGGCAAAGATCGCAAAAACCGCTGACCGCAAGAAGGTCATGGACACCACCAAGAGTACCGATTGCCCGAAATGTGGCAAGCCCACCCGTCTCGTGAAGCGGGTGAAGGACCGCGAGCGCAACGTTCCCGGCGGGATTTATATCTCGTGCTCAGCATGCGAGTTTTACGAGAAACTGTAACAGTCGATGGGAGGAAAAATGGCTAAGCGCGGCTAGGTCGCGCTCATGGCATATGAGGAGGAAGGGATGACCGCATTGCTGGCGCTGTTTCCGACCGGATATGAAGTCTACTTCGCACCACCTTATTTTGTTGGATGGGGCACTCTTGCGCTCATCAATGCCGGCCTGGCCCAGGGGAAGAAAAAGAGCGGATTGCTGTGGTTCCTGCTCTCTCTATTGCTTGGGCCGATCGCTACGTTGCTTATTGTGCTCTTCTGAGACCGTGCAGAAAACTCCAATAACGCATGACTGAAGAGCACGCAACTCCAATGCCGAAACGTTGGACCGTTATCGTCGGGGCAATCCCGGCTCTATCGGTGGTTGCGCGCGCCGCTGCCTTTGATTCACAACGCAGCGAAGCGCAGGTTACCGCACTGTGAAGGCCGAAAGCTGGATCGGCGGAGCAGCGGGTTCGGTACCAGCTAGGTTCCTCAGTGGATACCGAACCGTTTCGTGGAGTGGACGTGGCGGTTGGAAGTCCGCCGATCGGGCATGCATTGAGCACAGCAATGTCAGGAGTTTTTACCGCTTTTCGATGAGAGCCGAAGCCGATTCGATTGCGCTGCTGAGCGCTTGGCTGTACCGAGTAGCTAGCTGATCTTTCCAACTCGGTTTCCACAACGAGCGCTTTTTCATGTAGTGCTCCATATGGAGCAGCGGGTCATTCTGCCACCCGTTTGTAGGTTTCGAGCGGGTTTCGCCATTGGAAGAGTCGGTTTCGGCATGCCAGCGCCAGGTGCGGCACTCGATCAAGGTAGGCCCGGCGCCGGTGCGCGCACGGTGAATGGATTCTTGCGTGACTCGCCAGACAGCAACAATGTCGTTGCCGTCAACGGTGATGCCGGGGAAGCCGTAGGCTTCAGCGCGATCCCGAAGGTCCTCTTGGGACTGGACCATGCCGGCTCCGTTAGTGGATGACTGTTCGCGGTTCTCAACCACAAAGACGATAGGAAGTCGGCAGCTAGAAGCGAGACGCGCGGCTTCATGCCAAAAGCCGAGCGCTGCTAGTCCATCATTAGCGAGCGCGACAACCACATTTGCCTTGCCAAGATTGCGATAGGAGAGCGCGATGCCGGCGGCGATGTCTAGCTGTCCGGTGAGTGAGGAGGTCTGGGGTACGATCCGAAAGGACTGGGTAGCATGATTTGTAGCCGTGTTCGAGTCTTCGTTGTTTCGATGGAAGAGTTGCGCCAAGACCTGATCAAGAGGCGTGCCGCGAATCACAGCGGCTGCCAGCTTCGGCTGTGATGATGAAAGGCTGTCATCGGGTTCAAGCCCAATGCATGCGCCGACTTCAGCAGCTTCACCGCCGAGGATAGGGGCGGTGGAACCGGAAATTCGCCCGGCCCGCAGCAGCGAAAGCACTTCCTCTTCAAGCAGCCGAGTCTTCAGCAGGGCAGAATAGAGCGTACGCAGGACTTCGGGATTGGAGGGAGACGCATCGCCTGCCAGGGATGATGCCATCGACACGGGCAGCGGGCTCGCAATTGCAGGCTGCTGAGCTTTAAGTGGGGACATGCAGGCTGGTCTCCGAACCGCTTCATTGTATCGCAGGGAATTTGTAAGCTAAGTGCATTCTCATTCCATCGGGTGAGCTTTCGAATTACGAATGAGTTTTCAACACAAATGTGTAAAAGTTTGTGGAAATCAAAATTTGCGACGGGGTAAGTTGCTCGAATTGTGACGTATGTCACGGTCTGCACCGTACTAAGTGCGATGATGAGGACTTTCCAGCTGAAGTGAAGGGATGAAGACGCGACTCGACAAGCTGCTCCTGCAACGCGGTCTGGTGCCGTCGCGCGAGCGGGCGCAAGCTCTGGTGCTCGCAGGGCGCGTGCTGGTGAACGAGCAGAAGGTGCAGAAGGCAGGGGCAGGCGTTGAGGACGACGCGAGGTTGCGAATTCTCGGCGATGATCTGCCATACGTGAGCCGTGGCGGTCTCAAGCTGGCGAAAGCGCTGCAATATTGGAGCATCGATGTGCGTGGAAAGACGTGTTTGGATATCGGTGCATCTACCGGGGGATTTACCGATTGCCTCCTGCAAGCTGGAGCAACCAAGGTGATTGCGGTGGATACCGGCCACGGCCAGATTGATGCAAAGTTGCGTGGCGATCCAAGATTGCGATTACTGGAGAAGACCAATGCCCGCTACCTGACGGCAGAACGGCTCTCGCGAGATGGAAATGAACGGCAACCGATCAGTGTAATTGTCATGGATGTGTCGTTTATCTCTGCCACTCTGTTGCTGCCGGCGGTAATCGCTGCGGCGAAGGCGGATGAGCCTCAGGACCTGATCGTGCTGGTGAAGCCGCAGTTTGAAGTCGGCCGTGAGCATGTTGGCAGGGGAGGCATCGTGCGCGATAGCGAGGCGCAGCAAACAGCGGTGGAGCGCGTGAAAGGCGCTGTCCGTGAAGTGGGCGGGAGGAGCATCGAAGTAATCGAGTCGCCGATTCTTGGGGCGGAAGGGAATCGGGAGTTCTTGCTGCACGCGACGTTCTGATGATTGCAACCCACGTTGACGATTACTGAGGCAATTGCTCCAGCTCAGCCGAGATCGTCTGCCTACTCCGCAGCAGTGCCTGTAACTTTCGTCGCCAAGGTTTGTAGCCCCTGCTTGGTGATGCTGATCAACCCCTCACCACAGGCAAGAGGTACCTCCGCCGGTGTATGTCCCAGCAAGGCCCCATCAACTTCTATTTCGGCCCCGTTGGGAGTCGAAGTAGTTACGACGGGCGAGGCGGTTGCGGCAAATGTCCTGGGCTCCTCGGCTCCAGCTTCGCCCATATGCGTCACCCTCATGCACATTCGAGATCCGCAGGCCGCGCGCGTACAAAATTCCGGCAGCGAAACGGTGCTCATCGCGCAACAGTCCCACAAGCAAGTGCTGGGTACCGATATGCGTGTGGCCCAGACTCTCGGGCTCTTCAGCCGCATACGCCAGTACCCGCCTGCACTCATTGGCAAGGGGCAAGTCAACAGAGGTTGAGAACGACTTGCGAACGGTGGTATGCACCTCGACCTGTCTCCGAATGCTTTCCACCGAAGCGTGGGAACGAAGGAACCGATTGGTTGGCGCCTTATCCTCACGAAGAAGACCTATCAGCAGTGTTAACGCAGATGGAATGAACTCATATCATCCGAGGTCTCATAGTACCTTTGGTCGCATCCCCACCGGATATGCTGGTGCAACCGTCCGTTGGCTGACCGCGTGCGCTACACTGCTAGAGAACTTTCAACACCATGAAGTCCGTCGCCATCATCTCCAAGCCGTGGAAGCAGGAGCTGGCCGGCATCCTGCCTGATCTGCTTCAGTGGTTTCACCAT
>DASRAA010000309.1:0-2823 GCA_035638375.1 Binatia bacterium
GCACCAACGACAATGGTAAACGTTCGACCGCCTTGGTCATTTCCAATTCGGGCTGCGATAAGCGAGACGCCCACCGAATAGCCGCCTCCTGCTCCAAGAGTAAAGCTGCCGCTTGGCTGGACCTGACCATATTCATCAATAACCCCACTGGCCGTATCATTAAGGCTGATGGGCTGCGTTCATGGTGTGATGGTTCCCGAGACAATCACGACAACTGCATTCCGAGTGGATCGCCGGCCAGCCGGAAGTTGAGCGGACCGGGTTCCGGACGAAACACGCGGTTACCGTAGAAGTGGATTTTGCCCAACCTGCCGGCGGCACTTCTCCGGTAACCCCACTTGAATAAGCCTTACGGCAGACGCTGCGCGTGGCGCGCCCGTAGCGTTAGTGGTTGTAGAGCGGTAAGTTCGGGTCACAAGGAGGTCCCTGTGACCCATTACGAAAAAGTGACGTGCGAGGAGATCGCGCGTCGTAACTACACCGAAGGTACCACGCGCGCTTACCTGCGCGTGCTCCACGATTTGGCCGGCTATTTCCAATGCCCGCCTGAACGCCTCACGCCCGAACAGATTCGCCAATACACGGCCCATCTGTTCACCGATCGAAAACTCTCGGCCAACACAGTCAATCAGATGGTCGGCGCGATGCGCTTCTTCTATTTCACGGTCTTGAACAAACGTTGGCGCGGACACGAGATGCCATACCCAAAGAAGGACATACACCTGCCCATCATCTGGAGTCCGGACGAGGTCGCCCGCCTGATCCAAGCTGCACCGACGCCGTTCTACCGCACCATTCTGATGACCCTGTATGCCACCGGCATGCGCCGAGCCGAGGTGGCTGCCCTGAAGATCTCCGACGTCGACTCAGCTCGAATGGTGCTGCACGTTCAGGGAGGTAAGGGCGGCAAGGATCGCGACCTCATCCTCAGCCCCCGTCTGCTCGAAGAACTCCGGCAGCACTATAAGCGGCTGCGCTGCAAACCTGCGATCTGGTTATTTCCTGGGGGCACACGTCACACTGCAGATACTCCCATCACCGAAAAGGTAGTCTGGCACGCTTGCCGACAGGCGGCTCACCGCTGCGGCGTGAACAAACCTCTGCACCCGCACACTCTGCGGCATTGCTTCGCCACCCATCTGCTGGAAGCCGGCGCCGACCTGCGCACCATTCAACTGCTGCTCGGGCATGCCGATCTGCGCGAGACGATGATCTACATCCATCTTTCGAAGCGTCACGTGGGGGCTACGGCCAGCCCGCTGGATGCGCTCGCGCTCGCCACGAAGTAGATGGCGCGGCCACCCCTGGAGGTGGCCGACCTCATCCACGCAGCCGGAACCGCATTCTACGAGCACAGCCGGAAATGGTTCACCTGGCTGCATCTGAAGATTCTGACTGCCATCGTCTTCTGTCGCACCTCTCAGCTTGGCGGTCACGTCGACGAGTGCTCCCGCTGCGGGTATCGCGCCATCTCCTTTAACTCGTGCCGGAACCGGCACTGTCCAACGTGTCAGTCCAACGCGCGCGACCGCTGGCTGGCGGCGCGTCGCCGGGAACTGCTGCCGGTGCGCTATGCCCATGTGGTGTTCACGTTGCCGGCTCAGTTAGCGCCGCTGGCTTTGCAGAACAAGAGCGAAATTTACGGTTTGTTGTTTCGCGCCAGCGCCGAGGCGCTGCTGACGGTGGCGCGCGATGAGAGACACCTCGGGGCGGAGATCGGCTTCTTCAGCGTGCTGCACACCTGGAATCAGAAATTGTTGCATCATCCGCATGTGCATTGTGTAGTCCCGGCCGGCGGACTATCGCCTGACCACACGCGTTGGATCGCCGCCAAGCCGGGATTCTTTCTGCCGGTCCGCGTGCTGAGTCGGGTTTTTCGCGGAAAGTTCGTGGCTGGATTGCGGAAACTGCATGCGGCCGGCAAACTCGGCTTCCACGGCGCCTTGGCGGGATACGCTGCGCCAGCCGCCTTCGCCGCCATGTTGCGCTCCCTGTTCCGTTCCGACTGGGTGGTCTATTGCAAGCGTCCCTTCGGCGGAGCGGAACATGCGCTTCGATACCTGGGATGTTACACCCATCGCGTGGCCATTTCGAATCATCGTCTGGTAGCGCTCGAAGATGGCAAGGTCACGTTCCGGTGGCGTGACTCGGTGCACAAGAACAGGAAGCGCTTGATGCAATTGCCACTCGAAGAATTTTTGCGCCGCTTCTTCCTCCACGTGCTACCAAAAGGCTTTGTGCGCATCCGTCACTTCGGGTTCTTCGCTCACCGGCGCCGCGCCGCATTGTTGCCGCTCTGCTTCGCATTCTTGGGGCAGACAGAAACCTCGCAGGCGGCCTGCAGTCCCGCGACCAAGGACACGCCGCGGTCGCTTTGGCGATGCCCACACTGCGGCGGGACCATGATCATCGTGGAACGATTCACTCTCTCCGAACTCCGACTCCGTGCACCTCCCGCCACCACGCAGCTGATATGACTTGCTCTTTGTCATCTCGAATCTCCCATGCGCGGAGACGCCATCCCCAGAACCTTGGTCATCGTCGGCGGGATCGCCATCTTCGGCTTACATCAACGCGCATTCCAGTGTCGTTGGCGCTCCCATCGCACGCAAACTCCATCAGCTAACCACCCGCACACTGATTCAAAACCCATAACTGCAGATTTCCAAACGGCTCAATTCAAGTCGTTCTATCGAAAACGCTCCGGCGTGCAGCATCAGCTCGAACACGGGCCGTCATGCGCCGGAGCGTTTCCGATACAACCCTAGGACTTTCATGGCGCGCCGCCCTGTTTCCGAGTCTCCGACCATCCGCCCAAGGGCC
>DASRAA010000310.1:0-19562 GCA_035638375.1 Binatia bacterium
AAATCCTCTCGCCCCGACCAACCACCTCTGCGATTGAAGGTGCTAGCAGCATTCCAGCACCGTTCCCCGCATCGGACAATACGCGTGGACTGACCCCTTAAACTGAGACACTTGGGAAGGCACACTTCGCAGGGAAAGGAACTGCGAGTGGCAAAGAGACGAGTGGGGCGGTATCCGAAGGAGTTTCGCCGAATGGTGGTGGAGCGCCTAAAGAGCTGCGATAACATCGTGGCGTTGGCGCAAGAGCTGGGTTTACATCCGCGGCTTCTGTACAAGTGGCGAGATCAATTGGAGCCGGTGGAGCATGGGGAAGCGGCACCCAGTACGCCTGAACTACGGCAGCAAGTGCGGCAATTGAAGCGGCTGCTGGCCGAGAAGGCGATGGAGGTGGATTTTTTCAAAGGTGCCTTGCAAAAAGTCGAGGCTCGACGCCAGCGGAGCAGCGGCTCTAAGCATATCAGTCAAGCAATGAGGGTCTGTCGAGACTTAGGCCGCATGTGAGACTGCGACATCTTTTGTTTCCAGACTGTTCGCTATTGTTCCACTGCGAGCAATGAGCGTGAGGGCGGCAGCCAACCACCAAAGGGCTTGAACTCCAGCAAATGCTGTGACTTTCCCAGGCAGCGTTAGAGTGAGTAGAAAAATCACACCTAATGCTGCAAAAGCAGCTGCCAATAGCAGTGCCGCATATCCAAACAGTCGTGGCAGTATACGAGAGCAGACCAGGACAATGCCTAAGGGCAAGAACAGACTTGGAGCGGCCACTATAAAATAAAGGTGCTGAACGGCAGAAATGACCTTCAGACTGATGTAGGGCATCATCGGCGGATCAGGATGCAGAGCACTCATGTAGAACGTAATTTCGATGAGACTGACCGTCATCAGCGTTGTAGCCCCAAAAAAAGTCATCCAACCGGAGAGCCGCAGCGTGGCCCCGGCCAAGTGAACAAGAGAGAATGCAAAAAGCACAATGAGAACGGGGCCAACCGCCTGTAACCAGGCTCCCCAAAGTACGGAAGCGTAGTACTGCTGGCCGAACTTCACCAATTCCGCGCTGCTCGCGCCGGGGGGCGGACCAGGGTTAATACTGAAGGACAGGAAGATCAAGACAACGCCGACGACACCGCTTAACCCGCTCATGATACAGAACGACCGCTTGGAGATGAGATTTGTCTTCATCCGACGCCTACAAGTAGTTGATTTGGATCTTCAGAATCATCCGGCCTCCGGAAAAATGGAAAGCGGCAGCATCAAATTTGGGCGGCCCTAAGTGTCCCTTGGCGTCGTTCGACGCTCCGACGCCCTCGCGCGGAATCCCCAGTAAGTTCGTATCGAGTTTGCCGTTGGAATTCTCGTCGTGGAATACCGATACAGCGTAAGTGCCCGGCGCGATCCCCGAAAATTCGCAGAGTGCATGGGTGTCCAAAATTGCGGAATTGACATGCGCAAGGGCCTTCTCGTTCCGTTTTGGAAAGCCGTCGGAGGACGAATAGAGCGCGCAGACGACTTGGCCTTTATCATTACGCAGCCGTTCAATCTCAACATGAATTACATTTGGCTGAGGACTCAGGGTCTGCGGTAGCCCAGCCACACCGAGCGCCGAAAGGGCTGCGAGAAGGGAGAAGAGTCGCCTAACGCTTCGCATCGGCGGTCACCATGAGTTTCATTATGCCCAGTTGGGTAAGTGAGCGCTCACTAAATGTACAATACATTGCTGGTCGCTGTCAATGAACAGCTTTTACCACGAGGGATTGTCGGATTATGTCGGCCAAATCCAACCAAATCGGAAAGATTAATCGTCGCTCTGAGATATTGCGAGCTGCGGAGAAACTCATGCGCTCCCGCGGTCTTTCGGGCGTCACCACGAGGCAGATCTCGCATGAAGTAGGGTGCTCGGAGGGGGCCCTGTACGTTCATTTTAAGGGGCGTTTGGAGCTGCTCTTGGCAATGCTGGAGGAGAGCCTGCCGGATATGCTCGGCCCGCTTAAGGACCTGAGAGAATCTGTCGGGCACAGTTCTCCCCAGGAGAATCTCGTGGCGGCTCTTTCCGGCATCTTCAAGTTTCACCAGCACGTCGTGCCAGCGTCCGCCGGGCTATTTGCTGAACCAAAACTTCTCACCGCTTATCGCAATTCTCTTAATCGTCAGGGCAAAGGGCCGCACCTATCGATGAGTGTTCTCGAAGAATACATTCGTTCAGAGCAAGAATTAGGGCGTATTACCTCGGAGGTAGACCCAAAGTTCGCTGCGTGTCTGATGATGTCTGCGTCGTTTTTTCGAGCTTTCATCGAGCATTTCTTCGGCAAATCGGTGCAGCCGGCATGGAGCAAATTCGCAGAACAGTTGGTTGCGACGATCGCGCCGGAACTACCGCAAAGGGACGGGAATGAGAAGGTCCGTTTTGGAAAGGTGAAACGCTAGTTGGAGCTCGCGGCAATCCTTGACGGATTACGCTAGTGCTTTTTCGGACGCGGCGCCGGGATGAGTGCGCAGCGCTGAAAGAAGGTTTGAGGCGTCGCGCTAGAAAAAGGCCGTACCCACTATGCGGCAACTTCTGCCGGCTCACTGAGATCGGACTCGGACTCAACCGAAAGGGCCGTATGTGTCTTCGCGACCAGCATGTAAATTGATGGCACAACGAAAAGCGTGAAGGCCGTTCCGATGATCATTCCGCTGACCAGCATGATACCGATGCTGTTGCGTGCTCCGGCTCCGGGCCCCTTGGCGAATACCAGAGGAAGATGCCCGAACACGGTGGCGGCTGTCGTCATTAGGATTGGGCGAAGGCGCGTGCCGGCGGCATCGATCACTGCCTCAAGCTTCGTCTTACCTCTCTCCTGCAGCTGATTCGCGAACTCCACGATTAGAATTCCGTTCTTCGCGATCAATCCAACCAGGGTAATCAAGCCTACCTGACTGTAGATGTTGAGCGTGGTCAGACCGAGGAACGAAAACATCAGCGCTCCCGAAAGCGCCAACGGCACAGAGCCGGCGAGAATAATGAACGGATCACGGAAGCTCTCGAACTGTGCTGCCAGAACGAGATATATCAGGATCGCAGAGAGTAGAAACGTGCCCAGAAACTTGCTGCCTTCCACGCGCAACTGTCGCGACTCGCCTGCGTAGTCGATGGTGAAGCCTTGAGGCAGCGTCTTCTTCGCCTCGGCTTCAAGGAAGCTGAGAGCTTTATCGAGCGGCACAGGAGGCGGTATTACGCCCTGAATGCGGACGGCGTTCAACTGCTGAAACTTATTCAGCGAGCGTGGTTCGGTGGTGACCTTCATGTCTGCAAAAGTCGACAGCGGCACCAGCTGATCGCTTGATCCCTTGACGTAGATTTGCGAGAGTTGGTCGGGCGTCAGCCGATCCGCACGTTTTACCTGCGGAATCACCTTATAGCTTCGACCTTGAATACTGAACCGGTTGACGTAATTTCCGCCGAGCATAGTCGAGAGGTCCTGACCCGCCTGGCTAAGATCCACTCCTTGGGAGCGAAGCTTGTCGCGATCAAACACGACTTCCGCTTGCGGCTGATCGAACTTCACATCAACGTCGGCGAAGATGAACATGCCGCTGGCCATAGCCTTCTGGACCAGTTGGTTAGCGAACTCGCTGACCTGTTCCGGTTCGGCAGCCGAGTTAATAACAAAATCAACAGGAAAGTTGCCGCCACCGGGCAACGGAGGGGGCGTCAGCGGAATCACGCGGACCCCGGGAATCTTGGACAACGGCCCGGTGGACTCCACCAATAGCTGCTGTGTGGTCTTCTTTCGCTGACTCCACGGTTTGGTGACCATTCCACCGAAGCCGCCACTAGGACTCGTGATCTGGAAAATGCTGTCGCTTTCGGGGAACCCGCGATAGACATCGTAGACCTCTTTGGTGAAGAGATTCACCTGATCGAGGGTCGCGTTGGCGGACGACTGAATCACTCCAAAAACCACGCCCTGATCCTCAGCCGGCGCGAGTTCGTGCTGCGAGAACATGTAGAACGGAATCATCAGCACGGCGACGATTGCCCACAGAGTAAGCACGACCGGACGATAGCGGAGGGTCCCTGAAAGCGTGCGAGTGTAAAAGCCGCGTACCCGCTCGAAATGGCGATTGATCATGCCGGCAAAGCCGCGTTCAGTATCGCCTTCACGCAGCAGTCTCGATCCCATCATGGGCGAGAGGGTGAGAGCGACGAACCCGGACACGAGTACGGCGCCGGCAAGCGTGAAGGCAAACTCGCGGAACAATGCTCCAGTCAAGCCACCCTGAATGCCGATAGGCGCGTAAACCGCCGCCAGGGTGATCGTCATTGAAATGATCGGGCCAACCAATTCGCGGGCAGCATCCTTTGCGGCGGCAAAAGGTGTTTTACCGAGATGCAGGTGGCGTTCGACGTTTTCCACCATCACGATGGCGTCGTCAACCACAAGACCGACGGAAAGAACGATGGCGAGCAGCGTTAGCAGGTTAATCGTGAAGCCTGCAACCAGCATAAGGAAGACAGCACCGATTAGGGAAATAGGAATGGCGACAACCGGGATCAAAACCGAGCGGAATGAGCCAAGGAAAAGGAAGATGACGATGACAACGATTATCAGTGTCTCCGTCAGCGTGTGAAGCACTTCGTTAATCGCGTCCTGAATGTAGGCGGTCGAGTCGTACGGTACGCCCAGCTTCATGCCCGTGGGCAGCTGCTCTCGAATTCCAGGAAGGGCCTCGCGAACGTGGCGGATGACCTCTAGCGAATTGGCATTGGGCAGGACCCAGATACCCATAAATGTCGCGCTTTCGCCATTGAAGCGGACGTCCTGATCGTAGTTTTCAGCCCCCAGCACTACGTCGGCGATATCGCCAAGACGGACCACAACACCCTTGTCTTGCTTCACCACCAGTTGGCGAAATTCTTCAGGCGACCGCAAATCCGTGTTCGCAATCAGGTTCACCGAAACCATGGAGCCCTTTGTGTTTCCTAGTGCGGACAGGTAATTGTTGTTCGCTAATGCGGTGCGCACATCTGAGGGAGAAACCCCGCGGGCGGCCATCTGCTCCGGCTTCAGCCAGATCCGCATCGCGAAGGTACGATTACCGAGAATGTCCGCGCGTTGAACTCCGCTGATGGCGCTCAGTTTTGGCTGAACCACTCGCGTCAGGTAGTCTGTGATCTGGTTCTGATCAAGATCTGCAGCAGAGAATCCCAGGTACATTGCTGCGAATTGTGTATCCGCTGTTTCCAGATCGATGACAGGGATCTGAGCGTCGGGTGGCAGGTCATTGCGGACCTGCGCCACTTTCGCCTGGATCTGAGTCAATGCCGCAGTCGTGTCGTAGTTGATCTTTAGGTGAACCGTGATCGTGCTGAGGCCTTGAGCGCTGGTCGACTCCATGTAGTCGATACCGTCGGCGCTGGCGATGACACGCTCGATGGGTGTGGTGACAAAGCCTCGCACCAGGTCGGCACTCGCACCTACATAGACCGTTGAAACTTGAATGACGGCAATATCACTGCGCGGATACTGCCGCACGCTCAGCGACCGCACGGCATACAACCCGGCGATGAGAATCACCAGGTTGACCACGATCGCAAGTACGGGGCGTTTGACGAATAAATCGGTGATTTTCATTCGCCTTAACTGTCCTCGGGCTTGGGATGCGCGTTGTTTTCAGGCTGAACCTTATTGTTGATTTGTACGGGAGCTCCGTTGCGCAACTTAAACACACCGGAGGTAACGATCTCATCTCCGGGATTGATGCCGGAAATAACCCCCACCTGATCGCCGCGGGACCCGCCCAGTTTTACGATCTGTTGGCGCACGCCTTTGTAGATGTTGCCCTTATTGTCTTTCAGATCCGTAACAATGAAGACTGAATCGCCGTAGGGAGCGTAGTTAATCGCCGATGCCGGCACGGCAACCACCGGCGTGTTGGTTCCAAGTCCAAGAGAGACCTGGACAAACATTCCCGGGCGCAGCTTGTTCTGCGGGTTCGAGAGCGTCGTCTGCACTTGGAGATTGCGGGTCGATTCGTTGACAATCGAATCAAGAGCTGTAACCCGTCCGCTGAATTGAAGTCCGGGAAAATCATTCGAGGTAATGCGCAGGGTGCGCCCGATACCAAGCTGGGCAGTCGTCTGCTGAGGCACTCCGAAATTCACATAAATCGGATTCAGCGATTGCAGCGAAACAATCGCTTGGCCAGCTGCCAAGTACTGCCCGAGGTTGGCCTGTCGAATGCCGAGAACTCCCGAGAATGGAGCACGAATCGTTTTGCGGTCGATAGCAGCTTTGATCTCGCCAACCTGCCCTTCGGTCACTTTTTGCTGGGCTGTGACATTGTCGTATTCCGTCTTGGCGACCACGCCCTCCTTCACAAGCTTTTCGGTCCGTCCGTAGTTAATGCGAGCTAGCTCCCATTGGGCCTGCTGGGCTGTCAACTGCGCCCGCTCTTGGCGCGTGTCCAGCTCGACGAGGATGTCGCCTTCGTGTACCCACTGGCCCGACTCGAAATGAATCTTGGCCACCGTGCCAGGCAAATCGGCACTCACCGTGACTCCCTGGATTGCTGCCACAGTCCCAATCACATCAAGAGTTGTGGGCCAGGTTTCCTTATCGGCCACAATGGTCGTGACTGCGGTTGGCGGTGGCTGGAAACTTGCGCCCTGCGCGATCGCGGTCTGAATCTGGTGAAACTTTACGAACCCCAAACTTCCGAGGAGTACTGCGACTACAGCCAGCATGAACAGCATTCGTTTCAACATGATTATTCTGCCTACGCTTGAACGAACGAGTCCCCATGCCAATAAATCGCACTGGGGAGAAAAGGGTGACCTCGTCACGAAGTCATCAACAAAACTTAACCAATTTAGATGTTGTCGCCTGTTGCAGGATTCATGCCAGGATGGAACGCGATTTGGCGTGACGAACTGCAGTTACAGGAGAGCTAGAGGAGCGCAGTGGCTTAAAGCTATGCCGACACGACAGGCTCAGGCACTCTTCGGGGAGCGGATGTTTGCGCAGGCAGTTCAAACGAGAACACGGAACCCTTGCCCAACTGGCTAACCACGCCAATGGTGCCGCCGTGCGCCTCAATGATGACCTTAGCAATCGCAAGTCCCATGCCAGTTCCATGCGCGGCATACTGCTGGTTGCGCCCACGATAGAACTTCTCGAAAATCAGCGGCTGCTCGAAGCTGTCGATCCCTGGGCCCTTGTCGGAAACGCTGATAACCACCCGATTTCCGCGCCTCTCGGCAGTGATGCGTACCGGAGTACCCTCGGGTGAGTACTTCGCCGCATTCTCCAGCAAATGCGTAATGACCTCGCGGATGCGCTCCACGTCCATGTTGACTCGCGGCAGACCATCGTCGATATCGACAGCAACTTCGTGCTTCCTCATCAGATTTCTCGTAGCCTCGATCGCCGGATCAATCGCCTCGCGAACTTCGTGCGGCTGAAGCTTCAGCTTGAACATTCCCGAATCGAGTTGGGCCATCTCTGAGGCCTCTCCCACCAGCCTGTTTAGCCGGTCGGTCTCCTCGTCGATGACCGTGAGCAGTTCTTTGCGAAATGCCTCTTCCAGTCCGGGAGTAGAGATTAGGCTCGTTACACTCGCCTTAATACTCGTAAGAGGTGTCCGGAATTCATGCGCCACCGAATCGAGCAATGCCGAGCGTAGCTTCTCACTTTCCTGGGCCGCGCGATGAAGGGTGAGTTGCTCCAAAGCCCGTGCACGTTCGATAGACAATCCGGCCAGACTCCCAATCGCTTCGAGCGACTCGCGCGACAGGCTACCTCCAACAATCGCGAGCGAGCCGATCGTTCTCACGCCGACGCGAAGAGGCACGTAGCTTGTGTCCCCATCCTGACGGATCAGGTCCGCGCGTGCTGCAACCGCCCGCAAAGCATCCTCGTCGAACGCGACCTCTGGCTTTGAACGGTAGATTGTCTTCCGATCATTCACCAACAAGGTGCAGCCCGAAACCCGGAAAGTCTCCGTCACGACTCGCGGCAACGTGTTCAGTAGCGAGATAAGGGTCTCCGTCGTCAGCAACTGCTGGCTGAGGGCGTAGAGTCGCTCAACTTCGTGCCGCCGATGTTGCGATGCTAGCTTTTCCATGCGCAGCCGCTCGGAAAGACGTCCTGCGACCAATGCAGTTACCAGAAACGCAACCAGCGCGAACCAGTTTTGCGGATCGGCAACAGTAAAGGTGTAGATGGGAGGAAGAAAGAAGAAGTTAAAGACGGCAGTAGCAACAATAGATAAAACCAGCGCGTAACGCAGTCCCCAATAGGCTGACGCGAACAAAACCCCGATTAAGAAAATCAGCGCTACAGCCGTGGGATTCAGGTCGAGGGATCGTCCTAGCGCGACCACGATGGCCAGACCGACGACAATCACACCATACCGCAACACAGGTGTACGAATGGGGGTAGGCACGCCAGCATTTTATACGCTGCGCGTGACAATTTCGTGTGCTGCCCGCAGAATACAGGCAATGCAGAAGAGTCCCGAACAGTGGCTGGAGGAAGTCGAGCCGGCAAAGTCGCAGGGGATCCTGAAGCTGTTTTTGGGCTATGCCCCGGGAGTCGGCAAGACCTACTCCATGCTGAGCGAAGCCATTCGCCGCGCCAGCCGCGGCGAGGAAGTTGTTGTCGGAGTCGTTGAGACCCATGGCCGCAAAGCCACTGCCGAACTCGCCGCCAAACTCGAAACCATCCCGCGCCGCCAACTTGAATACAAGGGGACGACTTTCGAGGAGATGGACGTCGATGCCGTGCTCGCCCGCAAACCGTCTGTCGCCGTGGTGGACGAGTTGGCGCATACCAACATCGAGGGCAGTAAACATTACAAGCGTTACGAGGACGTAATGGAGTTGTTGGGCCACAACATCGACGTCCTCACCACCATGAACGTGCAGCACGTCGAGAGTCTTGGTCCCACAATTCTCCAGATCACCGGCGTTCAGGTCCGCGAGAGTGTTCCCGACTGGGTTATGCAGCGCGTGGACGAGATCGTGCTCGCCGACCTGACCCCGCAGGCCTTGCAAAAGCGCATGATGCGCGGCGACATCTATCCCGTTGAGCGTGCCGGGCGAGCGCTGGCACATTTTTTTCGCCACGGGAATTTGATCGCCCTTCGCGAGCTGGCGCTCCGCCAAGTCACCCAAGTTGTCGATCGCAGTCTCGATGCTTTTCTCGAAAAGGAAGATATTAAGGAACCGTCGGTTGCGCGCGAGCGCATCTTGGTTTGCATCAGCTCCAACCCCGCCGCGCAATATCTCATTGCCCGCGGCTCACGCATGGCCCAGGGAATGCAGGGCGAGCTGTTCGTCTGCTATATCGACACCGGACACCAATTCGGGACTGACGACAGCAAGACGCTGGCCGAAAATATTCGCTTTGCCGAGAATCTCGGCGCTCGCGTCGCAAAAATAAAGGGAAAAACCGTCGCCGAGGCAGCCGCCCAGTTCGTTCGCGAACACCACATCACACAGGTCATCTTTGGCCGCTCGGCCCGCACCGGATTCCAGCGCTATCTATACATGAAGGCAATTCTAAAATTTCTGGAAAGCGCACCCAATGTTGACGTTCACATCGTGACGCAGGAGCCACACTAATGGCGGAGCGAGCCCACATTCTCGTCGTCGATGACGAACCGCAAATTACGCGCGTGCTTCGCACTGCGCTGGTCGCCCAAGGTTACGAGATTCGAGTGGCGAACGACGGTGAGATGGCACTGGAAATCATGAAGGACTGGTCGCCGCATCTCATCATTACCGACCTGAGCATGCCCGGGATGAATGGCGTTGAGCTGTGCCGCCGTGTGCGTGCCGTCTCGATGCTCCCGATTCTCGTGCTGTCCGTACGCGATCAAGAACGCCAGAAGATCGAGGCTCTCGATGCCGGCGCGGATGACTACATCACCAAGCCTTTCAGCATGAACGAACTCTTGGCTCGGGTGCGCGCTAACCTGCGGCGCGCTCCCAAATCCGAAGGAGTTGCCGAGTTGGTTGAAATCGGGGACTTTCGCATCGACCTTGCCACCCGCACTGTTGCTGTGGCAGGAAGAGAACTGAAACTAACGCCCAAAGAGTTCGATTTACTCCTCTATTTGTCGCAACACCCGCACCGTGTCGTGCCGCATCGCACTCTCCTCGCTGCCATCTGGGGAGCCAACAGCACCGAGCAGCCCGAATATCTCCGCGTATTCATCGGCCAACTGCGCAAAAAAGTGGAGCCGGACCCGGCTGAGCCGCGCTATCTCCTTACCGAGCGCTGGGTTGGCTATCGCTTCGAACCCGGTAACTGATCTTTACGAACTCCTTATCTCGCTCTTAGCCAAGCATTACCTCGCGCCGACTCAAATAGCCGTAGTGCAGCCACAAGGTCGGAGGGCTTCGTGAGCGTTTTTCTGGTGCTGAGCAGTTCGTCGGTAGCGTTTTACGTTTTCATCCTGCTGGCTCTATGGCGCGACGCCCGAAAGCAGCGGAACGGACGAATCGTTTCGTACTCATCTACGGATTTTGATGAAGTTTGGGGATTCGAGACCGACACCTCAGACATTCCATCCCAGTCCAGCCGATCCAAGTTTTCCGATGACGTTCTCTGGCTCCCTGTTACCAAGCTGCACTTGGGAGCACGCCGGCCAGAAAAGCAGGAACCCAAGCCGGTTTCAACGGCGGCTTCAAAAACCTCCATCCGGTAACAAAGGACCGTAACTCAGCAGGGAGATGTACCGATGCTTGACATCGTTCTCGTTCTAAGCTCTGTAGCTTTCTTTATCGTTTCGATCGCATATGTCCGATTTTGCGATCGTATCAAGTGAGGAAAATCCAATGCACATTCAGGCCATCGTGATGTTAACCGTAACCGTTCTCACTATGGTGTATCTGTTTTACGCCCTGCTTCGACCGGAAAAATTCTGATATGACTCTCAACGGTTGGCTTCAAATTGCTTTCTTCCTGCTTGCCATTTTGCTGGTGACCAAGCCGCTTGGCGTCTTTATGGCGCGCCTGTTCAATCGCGAGCGGACCTTCCTCGATCCGATAATGCGGCCCATTGAGCGCCTGCTCTACCGCATTACGTTCGTAGACGAGAACCACGAGATGCGCTGGACCGAATACGCCATCTCGATGTTGCTGTTCAGCCTCGTGCCGATGCTGCTGCTCTACCTGATCCAGCGAGCGCAGGCCTTTCTGCCGTTCAATCCGCAGAAATTCGCTGGTGTGGCGCAATATCTGGCGTTCAACACCGCAGCTTCGTTCACCACCAACACCAACTGGCAGAACTATTCGGGCGAAAGCACGATGAGCTATTTCACGCAGATGGCCGGCCTCGCTTATCACAACTTCACCTCGGCTGCCGTTGGCATTGTGCTGGCGATTGCCTTTATTCGGGGAATCGCGCGCCGTCAGAAGGACACCATTGGCAATTTCTGGGTCGACTTGACTCGTGCCACTTTGTGGGTGTTACTGCCAATTGCCGTAGTTGGTGCCCTGCTCCTTGTTTCGCAAGGCGTGGTTCAGAATCTCCGTCCTTACGACAAAGTTACGCTGGTTGAGCCTCAACAAGTGCCGCACATGGGTCCAGACGGCAAGCCCGCGGTCGACGCCGATGGCAAGCCCGTTATGGACACAGTCACCGAGCAGACGATTGCGCAAGGACCAGTGGCCTCGCAGGAGATCATCAAACAGTTCGGCACGAATGGTGGCGGTTTCTTCAATGCCAACAGTGCTCACCCCTTCGAGAATCCCACGCCCTTCTCGAATTTCATCGCGATGTTCGGGATCTTCGCCATCTCCGCAGGACTAACCTACACCCTCGGCCGCATGACCGGATCGCAAAGGCATGGCTGGGCGGTCTGGTCTGCGATGGCCATTCTGTTCCTATGTGGTGTCCTGGTGGCGTATTGGGCTGAAGCGCGCGGCAATCCGCTGCTAACTGGTGTGGACCAGCGTGCTTCTGCGACGCAGCCGGGCGGCAACATGGAGGGTAAAGAAGCTCGCTTCGGCATCGCCAATACCGCACTCTTCGCCACGATCACAACGGATGCAAGTTGCGGCGCTATCACGGGCTGGCATGACTCTTTTACCCCTCTTGGTGGCATGGTCCCGCTGGTCAACATGATGCTCAGCGAAGTCATCTTTGGTGGCGTCGGCGCTGGCATGTATGGCGTGCTCATCTACATTGTCCTCACGGTGTTCATCGCCGGACTAATGGTGGGTCGCACGCCGGAATATCTCGGCAAGAAGATAGAAGCCTACGACGTGAAGATGGCGATGCTTGTTGCACTGGTATTTCCGCTCGTGATCCTGACGTTCGCGGCAATTTCGTCCATCTCGGGATTCGGGACCTCGAGCATTTTGAATCCTGGTCCCCATGGTCTCAGCGAGATCATCTACGCCTTTACCTCGCAAGCGGCGAACAACGGCTCAGCGTTCGCGGGCTTGAACGGCACCACACCTTGGTACAACATCACCGGCGGTTTCACCATGCTCATCGGACGGTTTTTCATGATCATCCCCATGCTGGGAATCGCCGGCAACTTGGCAAAGAAGAAATACGTACCGCCGTCGCTGGGAACCTTCCCGGTGACCACGCCCTTGTTCAGCGTTTTGTTGATGGGCGTAATCATCATCGTCGGTGCGCTCACTTTCTTCCCGGCTTTGAGCCTGGGACCAATCCTAGAACACCTGCTGTTGGGCGCAGGCAAGACTTTCTGAGGATCAACATGGCCACAAGTAAAAAAGCTATTTGGGAATGGAAGATCGTACGGCGGGCGGCACTCGACTCGCTGATCAAGCTCAACCCTCGCACCATGATGGGCAATCCCGTCATGTTCGTGGTCGAGATCGGCAGCGTTATCACGACGGTGATGCTCTTCCGCGGCGGCGCCGACTTCAGGTTCAACCTGCAAATCACACTTTGGCTGTGGTTCACAGTCTTGTTTGCCAACTTCGCCGAAGCCATGGCGGAAGGCCGCGGCAAAGCGCAAGCTGACACCTTGCGGAAAGCTCGCTCCGAGACACTTGCCAATCGTCTTCTGAAAGACGGCAGGACTGAGCAGATCAGCAGTTCCAAACTCCGCAAAGGCGACTTGGTGCTTGTTTCCGCCGGTGAGTTCATTCCTTCGGATGGAACCATCCTCGAAGGTGTGGCCTCTGTGGACGAATCGGCCATCACGGGCGAGTCGGCTCCCGTCATTCGTGAATCCGGAGGCGACCGCTCTGCGGTCACCGGTGGAACCCGGGTGCTCTCCGACCACATTAAAGTCGAGATTACCTCTGATCCCGGCGAAACCTTCCTCGATCGCATGATCGCCCTTGTCGAAGGCGCCGAGCGCCAGAAGACCCCGAACGAAATTGCGCTCAATATCCTTCTGGCCGGGCTGACCATCATCTTCCTGCTGGCCGTCGTGACCTTGCAGCCATTCGCCATGTACTCCGGCTCGCCGCAGACAGTGTTCGTGCTGGTTTCGCTGTTGGTCTGCCTCATCCCCACCACCATCGGCGGCCTGCTTTCCGCCATTGGAATTGCCGGCATGGACCGCCTGATTCAGCACAACGTTCTGGCCATGTCGGGACGCGCCGTCGAGGCCGCCGGCGACGTGAACACGCTTCTGCTGGACAAGACAGGAACCATCACCTTCGGTAACCGCCAAGCCTCTCGCTTTGTACCTGCCCCGGGAATTACGGAAGCTGAGCTGGCCGATGCCGCCCAGTTGTCTTCGCTGGCCGACGAGACCCCCGAGGGCCGTTCTATCGTGGTGTTGGCGAAAGAGAAATACGGACTACGTGGTCGTGAACTCGCCTCCCACGAGGCTGAGTTCGTTCCCTTTAGCGCGCAAACCCGAATGTCGGGCGTCAACATGAACGGTTTCGAAATTCGCAAGGGTTCCGCCGACGCCATCGAAGCCTATCTTGCCAAGCTCAGTCTCTCCTTCCCTCCTCCCGTACAGGGAGTTGTGGACGAGATCAGCCGCTCCGGCGGTACTCCGTTAGTCGTGGCCGAAAAGACCCGCGGCGCTCTCGGCGTGATCGAGTTGAAAGACGTCGTCAAAGGCGGCATGCGCGAGCGCTTTGATCAGCTTCGCACAATGGGCATCCGGACAGTAATGATCACAGGCGACAATCCTCTCACCGCAGCAGCGATCGCGCGTGAAGCTGGTGTGGATGACTTTCTCGCCCAAGCCACTCCTCGCGACAAGATGGACCTCATCAAGCGTGAGCAGGCGGAAGGCAAACTCGTCGCCATGACTGGTGACGGCACCAATGACGCACCCGCTCTCGCGCAAGCGGACGTCGGTGTGGCAATGAATACCGGCACACAAGCCGCCAAGGAAGCCGGCAACATGGTGGACCTCGACTCCAATCCCACCAAGCTTATCGAGGTCGTCGAAATCGGTAAGCAGCTTCTCATGACCCGTGGCTCGCTCACCACCTTTTCGATCGCCAATGACGTTGCGAAGTATTTCGCCATCATTCCGGCCATGTTCGCCGGCACTTTCCCGGTGCTGAACGCCTTGAACATCATGCACCTGAGGACGCCGGAATCCGCCGTGCTGTCGGCGGTGATCTTTAACGCCGTGATCATCATCGCCTTGATCCCGCTTGCCCTGCGTGGTGTGAAATACCGCGCCATGGGAGCTGCCGCGCTGTTGCGTCGCAACCTGTGGATCTATGGCTTTGGTGGCATTGTGATTCCGTTCGTCGGTATCAAGCTCATCGACATGCTCATCACCCGCTTAGGGTTGGCCTAGGAGAGTGCCATGAAAAAGAATTTACTCATCGCTGTCATGATGACCATCGTAACCACCCTATTGCTGGGCATCATCTATCCGCTGGTCGTCACAGGAATTGCTCAGGCAATCTTTCCGCGCAAGGCCAACGGACAACTCATCAGCCAGAATGGCAAGCTCATCGGCTCCAGCATCATTGGCCAGCCGTTCGTGGGGCCAGGGTACTTCCATTCCCGTCCTTCTGCGGCAGGAACCGGCTACGACGCGACAGCCTCCGGAGGCACCAATCTCGGCCCTACCAATAAGACACTCATCGCGCGCGTTGACCAGGACTCGAAGGCCCTGCAAGCTGAGAACCCGGGAACACCGGTGCCGGTGGACCTTGTGACTACTTCAGCATCGGGACTCGATCCTCACATCTCCATCGCGGCTGCTGAATTTCAAATTCCGCGCGTCGCACGCGCCCGCGGAATTTCGGAATCTCAACTACGCGAGTTGGTCGGTGCCCACACCGAAGGCCGCCAGTTTGGATTCCTTGGAGAGCCTCGCGTCAATGTACTCGAACTCAACCTGGCGCTTGATGCCGAGGCGAGGCACTGACCGAGGCAAGGCCTTGAATATATTCCGTTTCGCCGTAATCGGCCTCGTACTGCTCACTGCGCTTCAGGCATTTTCCCAGCAAAATGTCTATTTTGATCCTTCGCACGAACTTTAGTCCGCGCCCGGATCGCGTGCCTCCATTCAGTGCCGGCAGCGTTTATTCCAGCACTGATCTGCTGGGCCGACCAGTCGCGCTTGCCTGAACCCGCGATGGTGTAATTCAAATTCGGGGTGCCCCATCCTTATCGTCTATCGCCCTTCTTTTGGACGATAGAGTGGGTTTTAATCCCCTTAATCTCCCGGTTTTGCACAGCCCTTCCATTCGCATCCCCGCCTTACAATGGTTGTGTCGTGAAAATTGGTTTGGATTTTGGTACTACGCGCATCGTGGTAGCTGCGGTCGATCGCGGCAACTACCCTCTCGTAAACTTCGAAGTCCCCGACGGTCGAGTTCGTGACTGGTTCCCCTCGGTTCTGGCCGTTTCCGGCGATCGCCGTGTGTATGGCTGGGAAGCGCTCGACCTCCACGGCAAGCCCGGCTGGACCGTGGTCCGGTCGCTAAAGCGCTGGCTCAAGAGCGCAGGGCCTCACAGTGAAATGGCGGTTGACGGTCATCATTTGAACGTAACTGAAGTGCTCGTCGAGATGATGGCGGCCTTGCGCCACGATTTGCTGCGGGCCTCGACTCTCGGAGCGTCTACGGCCGAGCGCCTTCAGGTAATGCTGGGCGTTCCTGCCAATGCCAACAGCAACCAACGGTTTCTCACTGAAGAATGTGCACGCGCCGCAGGCTTCGACGTGTTGGGCTTATCGAACGAGCCCTCGGCGGCGGCCATCGAGTACGCCTTTCGCACCAGCGATGAGCGCAAGAGCCAGTCGCGCGGCGCACTGCTGGTTTACGATCTCGGCGGCGGCACACTCGATATTTCGCTAGTCGCAATGGGAGACGCCGAGCAAGAGGTGCTCGTATCCGACGGTATGCCCGATTTTGGCGGCGACGATTTCGACGAGCTGCTTGCCCAGCTCACGTTGAACAACGCAGGAATCTCAAAGGCCGAACGAGAAAACCTCACGATGGCTGAGCGTTTCGTTTTGCTCGACGAGTGCCGCGAGAAAAAGGAGTCGCTCAATCCCAACAGCCGCAAAGTCACAGTTGATCTGGAGCGCGTACGTCCTGGATGGAAAGAAATCTCCATTCCCGTTGACGCCTTCTACGAGCGCTGCCGGCCGCTCATCGAACAGTCACGACATCTGGCCGAAAACCTTCTGGCCGCGCATCCCGACCAGTCGATTGACACGCTGTATCTCACCGGCGGCGGCTCGGAGTTGCCTCCGGTTGCCCGCATTCTCCGCGAGACCTTTGGACGCCACGTGCGCCGCTCGGCTTACATGCGCTCCGCCACCGCGATCGGACTGGCGATTCGCGCCGCCAGCGAGGATGATCGCGTCCTGCGCGACCGCTTCACCAGAAACTTCGGCGTGTGGCGCGAAGCGGACGGCGGCGCCAACGTCGCCTTCGACGTGATTTTTCCCCGCGGCGTTCCACTGCCCCGTCGCGGAGAACAGTCCCAACGCATTGTCCGGACCTATCATCCCGCTCATAACATCGGGCACTTTCGTTACCTCGAGTGCTCGCATCTCGATCCCGCTCAGCAGCCCCAAGGCGACATCAGCAACTGGGACGAGATACGCGTGCCTTTCGAACCCACCCTGCGCAGCGCGAGTGACCTGTCCACCCAACCCGTGGAACGCATCGGCACGATCGGCGCCGTGCTCATCGAAGAGGAATACATCTGCGATACGAATGGCGGTATTAAGGTGCGCATCAGCGATAAGGCATCGGATTTTTCTAGCGAGTACCGCCTGGCACGCTGGTCGAGGAACGGAAAACACGGCAAGAAACGATAAATACTCGCCCGACTGATGATCCTCTTCCTCCACCGTGACCTAGCAATTTGAGTCCGATTGCTAGTCGCTAGCTACCAGCTCCGCAAACTTCTTCAGGTCGATGTTCCCTCCACTCACCACACAAACAACTTTTCCCATTCCGCATTTTCCGCTGAGTCCGGCAGCCACCGCGCAACCGCCGGCGCCTTCTGCGATCACGTGGTTTCTTTCTGCCACCAGGCGCATCGCCTTCCGAATATCCTCCAACGAAGAAACAATCGATCCCGCCAGCAGGTGATGCGCCAGCGCCCACATCCGCGGAAACACCGACTTGCCGCCGCATCCGTCAACCCAACTCGCCTTCCACTCGGGAAAAATCTGCGCCGATCCCATCTCCAATGACCGCGCCAGTGGTGCTGCCGTCGCCGGCTCCGCCGCAAATACTTTCACGTGTGGCGCGCGTTCCCGCATCGCGGTCGCAATCCCGCACGACAGTCCTCCACCCCCGAAGGCGGCCACCACGCAGTCCACGTCAGGCAGGTCCTCCAGAATCTCCAGGCCTGCCGAAGCGTTGCCCGCGATGAATTCATCGTCCTCAAACGGATGCACGAATGTTCCTTGCATAGCAGGATGAGCGCGCTCTGCCAATGCAATCCAGCATTGGTCGTATGTAGCCGGCACGAGCTCCGCTCCCAGCCGCCGCGCCGCTTCGAGCTTGGCCATGGGAGCGGTTTCGATCACCAGCACTTTGCATGGCACCCCGGCCTTGCGCGCTGCCAGCGCTACACCCTGCGCCGCATTGCCTGCGCTTACTGTCCATACACCGCGCCGCCGTTGCTCGTCCGGCAGCAGACGCACCGCGTTGTAAGCCCCTCGAATCTTGAACGACCCGATGGGCTGCAGACATTCCAGTTTCAGATAGATTTCTGGGGAATTGTCATAGTTCAGCCGCACCAGCGGAGTGCGAATGGCGGCTTCATACACATGTTTTCGCGCTTCGTCCACCAGGCCTGAAGGGATGTAACGCCGCTCCGACGTCTTGCGAAGAGAACCCTCAGTTGCCATGCTCATCCTCGTTTCGTCCGCCGACTCTATCTCTTGAGGCAAATCGTAGTCAATTCGCCGTCGTGCCCGGCTGTGGTCCTTGCGGTTACTCTCCATACCTGGCTCTACGCAGGGACCCATCCGGGCTGGTTTGGCTCAGGGTATTTCGCTAATTGCTGGTTGCAGCGACTAGCGACTAGCAAACCACACATGCCGCCAAAAGAAGGCGGGATCCACCTAGGAACGTTTGTGACGAAGGATTGGTGGTTGGACACCCGGCCGTTTTCCTACATCGGTCCGATCAGCCCCGGAATATCCACCCGAATGAACCTCGGCTTGTAGTCGTCAGCACAGACCAGGTCCTGCGGATTATTCGCGTTTACGTTATACGAGATCAGCACACCACCCGCATTCGTGAACTCAACGTGCGCTCTGGGATCATAGGTAAATAGTGTTCCCACGCTGCATCCCCCGGCGCCCGTCTCGGGAGTGCTGTACACCACCGTTCGCTGGGTCCATGGTCCTTCTGGACTGCAGGAGTAGCAGGTGGTTACGTATTGCCAGAGAGGATATGGAGGGTTCTGCGGGTCCATCCCGGTCATGAGGTAAAAAACGCCCGAGCTCGCCTGCATCTTGTTGACTGTGTATTCTCCCGTGATGGCCGGTACGCCGGCAAGGTTCGTAGCGCTCGATTGTTGGTTTACCCAGCGATTGCGGGTCGCGTTCCAGTACTGCCACTTGGACGGATTTGCGAGGTCGTTGATGTTGCTGATGCGAGCAAGATACGGAAGCTTGTTTGCCGTGCCCGGATCCTTGATGCCGTAAATGTAGTAAGAGGATCCGTCGTGCATGATTTTGGTTCCCCACTGAATGGTGAGGTCGGGTAGCGACACCGGAACGATTGAATCGATGGAGAGGCTGGGCCAGGAAAGCGTGGCCACCGCATTGCCTTCGAAGTGGATTCCAGGAGCAAACTCCAACAGCATGATCTTGACTTTGTAGACCCCCGGCGACGGCTGGACGACCACCGCATCTCCCATCCAGTATTCGTTGGAGGTAATTTGAGGCACAAAGTAAGACCCGGTATTCGGGGGATAGCCGACGGTGGTCAGCGTATTGTTCGACGTGTTCTGAATGGTGAGCGAGTTGTGCGCGGTGGGATAGTAGCTCTGACGCAGCCGTGTGATTGGGTCCACGGTGCCGATGTAGGAATCGGACCAACCCCACAAGACGCGTCCGTCGGGCAACACCGTCGAGTATGTCCCATCACCGCCCGTCCATCCCGGACCGTTCTGGGTGACGA
>DASRAA010000311.1:0-18257 GCA_035638375.1 Binatia bacterium
CCTAGCCAACCGCGGGTTGCGGCGCAGGCGTATCCGCCGTTCGCTTCTGGTAGAGCTCGATGGTGCTGAGGATCAGGTCGACCGCGGCGTCCTCGCCGATCGAGGAGTTCACCATGAGGTGGAACTTATGGCGGTCGGGCCATTCGACGTTGAAGTACTGCTTGATGAAGGCTGCACGCTCGTCATCGACGGTTGCGGCTAATTGAGCAGCGTCTTCCTCGCTTTTGCCGCGGGCACGCAGGCGACGAACCTTATCGTTGACCGGAGCGTAGATGAAGACATGAAATGCATCCTTGCGCCCCTGCAGGTAATAGGCGGAACCGCGGCCCACAATGACGCACTCGCCCTTGTCGGCGGCGCGCTTAACGATTCTTTCGGAAACCTCTCGGATGCAGTCGGTGTCGGCCATCTTGACGGTGTGAACGTTCTGGCTGCCTTCGTAGCTGCCGCGCATGAATGACTTCAGCAGGCGATAGTAAAGAGGGTCGCGTTTTTCTTCGTGCTGTTCCACAACTTTGCCTTCGCAATCCATCTCGCGGGCAATTGCGTTGGTGAGGGCCTGATCCCAGAGCTTCCAGTTAAGGCGGTCGGCCAGCGCCTTAGCGATTTCCGCGCCGCCGCTGCCGTATTCCCGGTCGAGAGTGATTACGCGTATGTTGCCGATGTCTGTCATGGGGCCCCCGGTGGGATGCCGCAGCTGTCCGTGGGGCATCATACTCTACTCTGCCATTGGCCGTTGGCCGCCAAGTTCGTTTTTCTTCACAAAGAAGGCGAGCACGAACATGACAAGGGCGATCGTCCCCAGGAATATGTAGGTATCTATGTAGGCAAGTGTGGTTGCCTGGGTGATGACGGTGCGGTAGATCAGGGCATAAGCCACTCTGCCGGCTTGCGCGGCATCGACACCGGAAGCAATGACGCGGGCAGTCAACCCAGCAGCAGCATCAGAGAGCGTAGTGGCTCCTGGAGTGATGTTACCGACGAGGTAAACCTGATGGACCTGGGCACGGCGCGCGATAAGAGTGGTGACCATCGAAGTACCGACACTGCTGCCGATATTGCGCATGAAATTCATCAGGCCAGCCACGCTGCCGCTCTTCTCAGCAGGCATGCCGACGTAGGAGCTCAGGTTAATCGGCACGAAGAGGAAGGAAAGGCCAAAGACCTGAAAAACGCGCAGCCAAGCCGCGCTGCGGAAGCTCAGGCCAAGCTGAAGCTCGCGGCCGGAATAGAACATCCCGAGAGCGACGGTGAGCCATCCGAAGGCGATCAGGTAGCGAGCTTGAATCTTGCCAGAGAGTACGCCGATTACGGGCGTCATGAAAAGTAAGAACAGACCTCCTCCCGACAGGACCAGCCCGGCAGATTGTGCGGTGTAGCCGAGAAGCGTTTGCAAGAAGAGGGGCAGCATCACCAGGGCGGCGAACAACACCAAGCCAAGGATGAAAATCATGATGTTGGCTTGTAAGAAGTTGAAGCTCCGGTACATGCGTATATCGATGATCGGGTCCTTGCTCAACAACTCCCAGATAACCAGCGACACCAGCCCCACCACAGCCAGAATCGCCAGCGTGGTGATGAAGTTCGAGCCAAACCAGTCGTCTTCCTGGCCCTTGTCGAGCATGATTTGCAGTGCACCTACGCCCAGAGCGAGCAGTGAAATTCCGATGTAGTCGATGCGCGAGGCAACTCCGGCCTTCAGCCTGGCCCAGGGCGGATCTTCAATGACGCGATAGACCAGCAGCAGTGAAAGAATGCCAACCGGGATGTTGATGAAGAAGATCCAGCGCCAACTGTAATTGTCAGTGATCCAGCCGCCGAGGGTAGGGCCGACGGTGGGGGCGACGATGATCGTAATTGTGTAGAGCGCGAAGGCGAGGCCACGTTTTTCGGGAGGGAAACTGTCGGCGAGAATGGCTTGGGCAAGAGGCTGAAGACCGCCGCCGCCGGCTCCTTGCAGGATGCGGAAGAAGATGATGGCGCCGAGGCTGGGTGCGATACCGCAGAGGAATGAGCTGATAGTAAAGATCGTAAGACACAGCATGAAGAAGCGCTTGCGCCCCAGCAGTCCCGAGAACCATCCGCTGATGGGTAGCACCACGGCGTTGGAGACAAGGTAAGAAGTAAGAATCCAGGTGCTTTGGTCGGTGCTGGCGCCGAGGTTGCCGCCGATATAAGGAAGCGCAACGTTGGCAATGCTGGTGTCGAGGACTTCCATGAAAGCGGCGCCCGCGACAATTACCCCGATGAGCCAGGGATTGAACTTTGGGTGCCAAGGCTCAGGTGGGGCCTGCGCCGTTGTGGCGGGAGGGTTTGCAGGTGCTGAGGTTTCGAGACTGGTTGCGGTATCAGCCATAGATATGAAGTCAGGAGCTTCGTTTCACGAGAACCTGAGGTCACATCGCCCGGGGGTTTCTCGCGAGCATCACAAGACAGCAAAAAAGGTTGTTCAATTGGATGCAGGAAAGGGCGAAGGCGAAGCGACCTCGGGCTACGACTTGCCCGCCGTGAAGGGGAGCACGTAGAGCCTGGCCGCTCGCCCGTGGCTCCCACATATCCCAAAAGCTGAGATATGCGGGCCACCCATCGGGTAGCCGGGTCGCGCGTACGCCATAGCGGGAGACACGGTCAAAGCCAGAGCTGCTTATCAGGAGTCTCAACGGGGGCAAAATGCCGATCGCGACCTCCCGGTTTTGAAGCCGGCGAAGGCAGAATACGTCAAGGTGCCGGCGTAGCCTTGGCTCTTCGTCTGCTAGCGCCTAGAGCTTCAGCGGCTGCACGTGCCAGATGTCTCGAGCGTATTCGTGGATGGAGCGGTCGGAGGAGAACTTGCCCATGCGCGCGGTATTGAGGATCGACATGCGCGTCCAGTGCTCCTGATCGAGATAAGCGTGGCTGACGCTCTCCTGACAATCAACGTACGAGCGGAAGTCGGCCATCAGCATGTACTCGTCATTATTCAACAGGGAATTGACGATGGGGCGGAATAACTCTCGATCTCCAGCGGAAAAGGCACCAGAGGCGATCTGGTCGATGACCTCTTTGAGCAGGGGATTATTGTCGTAGTAGTAGCGGGGATTGTAGCCGCTTTGCTTGAGGCTCGTCACCTGCTCGAAGGTGAGACCGAAGAGGAAGAAGTTTTCCGCGCCTACCTGTTCGCGGATTTCGACGTTGGCACCGTCCAACGTGCCGATAGTGAGCGCTCCATTCATCGAGAATTTCATGTTGCCGGTGCCAGAAGCTTCTTTCCCTGCGGTGGAGATTTGCTCGGAGAGTTCGGCGGCGGGATAGATGACCTGTCCGCTCTTGACGTTGAAGTCGGGGATGAAAACCACGCGGAGACGGTCGCGCACGTTGGAATCGGCGTCGATGACAGCGGCGACGGAGTTGATGAGCTTGATGATCAGCTTGGCCATGTAGTAGCCAGGCGCAGCCTTGCCACCGAAGATGGCTGTACGGGCCACCATAGGATCGTGACCGTCGTGCTTGATGCGGTTGTAGAGCGAGATGACGTATAAAGCGTTCAGCAATTGGCGCTTGTATTCGTGGATACGCTTCACCTGTACGTCGAACATGGTGTCGGGGCTGACGGTGATACCGGTGCGCTCGTGGATGAGCGTGACCAGCTTCTGCTTGCGCGCGAACTTCACCTGGCGCCATGCAGCGCGGCATTCAGGGTCTTCGGCCAAGGGTTCCAGCTTGTGTAGTTCGTCTTCGTGCGTGAGCCAGTTTTCGCCAATCTTGCTGGTGATCAGATGCGACAACTCCGGATTGCTCAGCATCAGCCAACGGCGCGGAGTAACGCCGTTGGTGATGTTGAAGAATTTCTGCGGCCAAAGTTCGTAGAAGTCATGCAGCACGGTCTTCTTGAGCAGCTCTGTATGCAGGGCAGCGACGCCGTTGACAGCATGTGAGCCAACCGTCGCGAGATTGGCCATGCGAACGTACTTCTGGCCACTTTCATCGATGAGAGAAACGCGGGCAATCCGCGCATTGTCATTGGGGAAGCGGGAGCGGACCTCGTCGAGAAAGCGGCGGTTGATCTCGTAGATGATCTCCAGATGGCGCGGAAGCAGGCTGGCAAATAGGGGCAGGGGCCACTTCTCTAGCGCTTCGGGTAACAGTGTGTGATTCGTGTAGGCGAGCGCCTTCTGGGTAATGGTCCAGGCTTCTTCCCACTCCAGTTCGTAAATGTCAACCAGAAGCCGCATGAGTTCGGCCACCGCGATGGAGGGATGGGTATCGTTGAGCTGAATGGTGTAGGTCTCATGGAACTTTTGCAGCGGAAGTCCGCGCAGCCTGTGAATGCGAATCATGTCCTGTAGCGAGCAGCAGGTGAAAAAGTATTGCTGCTGGAGGCGGAGGACTTTTCCGGCTACGGCTTCGTCGTTGGGATAAAGAATCTTGCTGATTGTTTCGGACGCAACTTTTTCATGCACGGCGTCGTAATAGTCGCCTTTATTGAAGGCCTGGAAATCGAACGATTCGATCGCTTCAGAGGACCACAGTCGGAGAAAGTTCGTGTTATTTGTGTTGTAGCCGGCGATGGGAATGTCGTTCGCAATACCGCGGACAACATTCGCGGGAATCCAACGGACACGGAATCGGCCGTGCTCGTCGTGGTACTGCTCGGTGTGGCCGCCGGTGCCGACATAGTGCGCTATCTCAGTGCGAGTCGTTTCCCATGGATTACCCAAGGTAAGCCATTTGTCGGTCTTCTCGACCTGCCACCCATTCTGGATCTCCTGCTGGAACAGACCGAATTCGTAGCGAATGCCGTAGCCTATAGCGGGGATGTTCAGCGTGGTGAGCGAATCCATGTAGCAGGCGGCGAGACGGCCCAGGCCGCCGTTGCCCAGACCGGGTTCGGGCTCGTGCTCGAGAAGCTTGTCGAGGCTCTGGCCGAGCTCGGCCAGTGCAGTTGCGACCGACTCGCGAATGTTATGGACCGTGAGCAGATTGTTACCGAGCTGCGGACCGATGAGGAATTCTGCCGACAGGTAGCTGACGATGCGAGTGCGGGTGCCTCGGGCGCGGCCGAATGCCTCGATCCAATCTTGCATCATGCGATCGCGAACGGCGTAGGCGAGCGCCATGTACCAGTCATTGGTGGTCGCGAGCACAGGAATCCGGCACTGCACAAAATAAAGGTTGTCGAGAATAGCCTGCTTGAGCTCGGCCGCCGAACGACCCGTACGCACGTTTTCCTGCACTGCTTGCATCTTCACACCTCAGCCAAATCACGATTGCTGATTGACAGCAGTCTCATTAGATATCACAGCGGGCAGTGACAGGCACGCGATATGAAAAGAATTTCACAATGAGGTGCGCCGGCGCTATCGAGCTGCCTTGAGCGATTCAGCGTCGGGGGCGGCGATTTCGATTCGCCAGACAGGAGTGCCCTCGGCCAGGGGGCCTTCGGACTGAAGGAATGAAGGCGCCTCGCTTTCCAGAATCCACATCTGAAAATCGGGCGGCTGCTTGCCGACGAGCGGGGCAATCACACCGGCGATTCCACCGATCTTGATCTTGACGATGAAGTGCTGCGTTTTGTGAAGGGCAGAGGCGAATTTGAAAGTCGTCTCCTCTTGAGGAACGAGATTCAGTCTCAACAGTCGTGGCGATGACGAAGTAGCAACCATCGATACTGTGGCGGCAGTCCCGGGCTTACTTAAGTTCTTCATCAGCACCGGGAGCATGCCGTTCGATACATCGGCCGGAAGATTCAGATGCTTGGTTGTGACCCTCTGCTTGCCGTCGTCGATCGTGCGAACGGTAACATTACCGGTTGCCGTGTCGATCTCGGTCTCGCTCTGGTGGGCAAAAGAAGGACCCTTCTGCACAACTTTGTCACTCACCAGCCGAAACTCGCTCTGCTGGGTAAATTTCGTGATCTCGCGAAAAGAAGAGCCGTCATTGAAATGGAAGTTCATATCGGTGGTAACGATGCCGGTTTTGCCGCCCACCACCTGATCGAGCTCACCATAGGCGATGGTTTTTCCGTCGAGGCCACGCAGAATGAGGAATCCGTGGGTGATTCCTTCCATATGGCGCACACGCACGGGAGTGGCAGCGGAACTCGCGGGGTAGTAAAGCAAGAGCAACATTACGAGAGAGGAGAAGCGTCTTGGCCAGCCACTTCTGGGCATATAGGTGAGATGCCGATATCACCGACGGAGTGTCCTGTGGCAGAGCGCAGGAATGAGCTGTCAGTCCTGAGTGCCCCTAAGCCATACCAACTTTCAATCCGGTCTCGTTTCTTCGGTCGAAAACTGATGCGTGACGCGTCGTCCTTAACCTCCCGCAGGAGCCGTCTGTCCACAACGCGGTACCGGAGTGGTGGAAAAGTAGGACCACGTGAACAGGTCACGCCAGCTAAACGCGCGAGACGGGGCACCTGCAATAGGATCCCTGATTCCCACCCTATCGCCCAGAACAGGGCGATTAGGGTGGGCACCCAGACTTCTTGAGTCAGGCCGAGCTATTGCGGCTTTGGGGTGGTCGAAGCGGGTTTCTTCGGAGGCGTGGAAGTTGCCGGCTTCTTGGCAGGCGTTGTTGCCGCCGGTTTGTTCGGGTTCACGATCTTTACATGCATAATCTTGACCGGGTTGAACGGGCGATCGTTCCGCGGATCGGTCGCGCCACGGGCAATCTGCTTCACCAGATCGAGGTTCTCGCACTGGCCGAAGATGGTGTGTTTGCCGTCGAGGTGCGGGGTTGGGACTTCGGTTATAAAGAACTGGCTGCCGTTGGTATTGGGGCCGCTGTTGGCCATGGCCAGTCGCCCAGCCTGGTCAAAGTGCAGATCACTGAATTCATCTTTAAAGCTGTAGCCGGGACTGCCAGAACCGTTCCCCAGCGGGTCCCCGCCTTGAATCATGAAGTTCGGGATAACACGGTGAAAGATGGTCCCGTCGTACAACGGGCGGTTGTGCATGGTCGCGCCGTTGAAGGGGTTCTTCCAGTCTTTCGTCCCAGTAGCGAGGCCGACAAAGTTATCGACCGTGATCGGCGCCTTGTCGGGGAAGAGCGTGCAGTTGATGTCGCCGGCGGTAGTTTGGAAGGTTGCGAGAATCGGCTGCTTTGCTGGAATAGCCTGTGTGCCGGTTGTCGATTTAGGGCTGGCAGGTTTGGCGGTGGATTTTGGGCTGGTGGTGGCGGTTTGCGCGGCCAGCGAGGCAACGACGGTGGTAATGAAGACTGCAATCAGTATTCTGTGCATGAGACCTCCGGAATTCTTTACCTCAGCGGCTGAAGCCGCTTGTTTTAGGTGGGCCTAAATGCACGGCTGAGGCGGTGCTTCACCCACCTTGCTTCTTATTTCGGCGCTGCTTCGGGCGCGATTTCGGGACGCTTGTCCTTGTTGCCGGTAGCGTCTTCTGCCTGGATCTGTTTGGCCGTCTTTTCCACTTCCGAGAAGACGCGCATCAGGTTGCCGCCAAGAATTTTCTGGATATCAGCAGCCTTGTAGCCGCGCTGGTAAAGGGCTTCGGTAATCTCAGGCAGGTCAGCAGCCGAGTCGAGGCCCTGCGGCGAGCAATCGATGCCGTCGAAGTCAGAGCCGATGCCGACATGATCGACCCCAGCGATTTTCACCATGTGATCAATGTGGTCGATGAGGTCGCTCAGCGGCGGGCGCGGCACCTTCTTCTCGATCACCGCTTCGGCTTCATAAAGTTGCTGCTGCATTTGCGGTGTGCGCTTGGCCATAAAGAGCGATTGCAGCTTTTCATAGTCAGGATCCTTTTCCGCCGCGAGTTTCTTCATGCCGTCGGCCCACCTCTGCGAAATAAAACCGCAATAGAAATTCACCTGCGCCACGCCGCCATTGCGGGCGAGGGCCACCAACATGTCGTCGGTCATATTGCGTGGCACGTTAGTGATGGCACGCGATGAAGAGTGCGAGGCGATCACCGGAGCACGGCTCGAGACCAGCGCCTGGAAGAACGTCTGGTCGGCAACGTGCGAAATGTCGACCATCATGCCCATGCGGTTCATCTCGTGCACCACTTGCCGACCAAAGGGCGTGATGCCGTTGTAGTGCTTGATTTCTTTGTTGTCGAGGTCGCCGCTGGAGTCGCCAAGCTCGTTGGTGTTCGACCAAGTGAGCGTCATGTAGCGTACGCCAAGGCGATAGTAGTCGCGGAGAACACGAATGTCGCCCTGGATGGCGTGACCGCCTTCGACGCCCATAAGAGCAGCCAGCTTGTGCTGGCGATGCGCGGCCAGGATGTCCTGCGTGCTGAACGCCATCATCATCTTGTCAGGATGGCGGCGCGCCTGCTCATAGACCGAGTCGATCATGTCGAGCGCGCGCTGAATTTCTTTGCCTTTGAAGTTCTTGGGATCGACCCAGATGGAGAAGAACTCGGCGCCCAGGTTGCCACTCTGAATCTTGCTGAAGTCGAGGTGTCCTTTGCCGGCGTTTTGCGCGAGGTCGAAGTTCTCGTCGACAAAGCGGCCCGGCGTGTCGGCGTGAGTGTCAATGATGAGGGTGGAATTATGGATGGCACGCCAGCCGGTGGTGGCGCCTTGCGGGCCTACGGTTACGCCGTGCGCCTTTGCTTGGGCAGCTGGCAGAGTTGTGGGGACGGCAGTTTGTGTGAAGGAGAATGAAGATAGCAGGACAAGACAAGCACCGACCCGCATACGGGGCATCAAGGTAGCAGACTCCGATGAGATTGAACTGCCGTCGATTGTAAATGATGTTTTGTCGTAGACCGGTCTGCGAAAAAACCTGCGATTGCATCTTTGCCCACAATGGAAACGGTGCTACAGTGCGCGTGTCCGCATACAAGAGATCACAAACTGCGCTTTTGGGAGGCGCTCCATGCCCGAGGACCTGAAAACTGCGCTGTCTCCGGTTCACGATCACCCCGACGACCCGCAACAAGAACCTACTACCGGCGTGGCTCTCTGCATGTCGGGTGGTGGTTATCGCGCCATGCTCTTCCATTTGGGCGCGCTCATTCGCATGAACCAGTTGGGATTCTTGAGGAAACTCACGCGCGTCTCCAGTGTTTCCGGCGGATCGATTACGAACGGCGTGCTGGGCCTGAACTGGAAGAAGCTGACCTTCGACGCCAGCGGTGTTGCCACCAACTTCGACGATCAGGTCACGAAGCCGATTCGCGGTATGGCATCGGATTCCATCGATGTGAGCTCGATCTTGGAAGGCATCTTTGGAGGCGTTTCGAAGCATGTTGCCGACCATTACAACCAGTACCTGTATAAGAAGGCCACGCTGCAAGACCTTCCCAACGATGACGAAGGGCCGCGCTTCATCTTCAACTCGACCAGTCTGCAAACCGGAACGCTCTGGCGCTTTTCCAAGCCTTACATGGGGAATTACAAGGTCGGCCTGGTGATGAAGCCGACGGTCCAGCTGGCGACCGCTGTGGCGGCGTCGTCAGCTTTTCCCCCGCTTCTTTCCCCGTGCCTGCTGAATCTTGATCCGAACCAGTTCGATCCGAACGTTCAGCCGCCTCCTCCCATAACATCTGCGGATTTTCGCAAGCAGATCGCACTCGCGGATGGTGGCGTGTACGACAATCTTGGGCTCGAGACAGCCTGGAAGCGTTGCCGCATGGTCCTGGTGAGCAACGGTGGAGGCGGATTGCCCTCGGAACCAGATCCCAAGCACGACTGGATCAGCCAGACCAATCGCATTCTGATGATCGTTTACAGCCAGGTTGTTAGCCTGCGCACGCGTTCGATTATCGAGCTGTACAAGCTGGGTGTGCGTGACGGCGCGTACTGGGGGATTGGCTCCGACATCCTGAACTATCAGTTGCAGGACGCGCTGGTGTGTCCCCTCAAGGACACCACGGCACTTGCGGAAACAGCGACTCGGCTCACCGCCGTAAAGGACGATGTCCAGGAACAGCTGATCGACTGGGGTTACGCCATCTGCGATGCAGCTATGCGCAAGCATGTGCTTCAGGGGGCTCCGGCGCCCGACAGGTCGCGGTACGGAACTTTCCACAAGCCGCTTTGACAGTGGGAATCAGCAATATAAAACGCCGCCCACAGCATGACTCTGGCGGCGATTTTCATTTACACTGCAGGCGATTCGTACCCCCAGTTCGTCGGGGTGCCTTGAAAGTGACGCTTCTGAGGGTTGCGATAGCGTTGCCAGCCATGTACAACAACCAAGAGGAATGGTCATAGCCTGGGTTCATACCATTCGAGTCGCCGCTCGCATTCATTTGCGCCCTGTTTATCGAAAATTTAACTCTCCCCGGAGGGGTCCTGATGCGAACCGCTGAAAAACTTTCCGCAATCCTGATTGTCGCGCTCATCGCCTGGGCGATCGTCATGCTGTTGGCGACGAATTTGCAGTTTGAGGGCAGAGAATCGCAGCGAATTCTTCGGGTCGAGCTGGGATCCGATGTGGCTTCGCTCAACCAGGCAGTGGCGGGCGCCGACCCGAGCGATACCAGTGGCATGGCGCGCAACATCGTGCTGGTGAAACGCAACACCTACCTGGACTTTCTGTTCATTGGGCTGTACTTGTGCACCGTAATAAGCCTGGCCTACCTGGCGGGTCGCCTGGGCAAACCGTTCCTGGCCTGGTGCGCAGGCATCTGCATAACGCTCGCGGCGATCTGCAATGTGTGGGAGAACCGTGCGATTCTCTTGGCCATGAACGTCAAGACGTTTACCGACCAGGTTGCTGTCGATGTCTCACAGTGCTCCGAGGCTAAGTGGGCATTCTTTTTTGTGGCGATACTGTTCCTTGGACTTGCTATCGCCTTGAACCGGCGCGTCTCGCAAATGCGGCGCGTCTGCGGAGCAGTGTTCATTGCTTCCGGCGTCCTCGGAATTTTAGGCATTTCGCGTTATCGGGTTTCGCTGGATTTTGCGATGGCGATGATCGGGATAGGCTCGCTGCTGTTTTCAGTGGCGTTGCTGCTTACCTTGTGGAAGCTCTATCAGTCTCTGAAGGCCTTGAATTACCTGTATTCGATTGAGCATGAAGCCGTACATGCGTAATCTTTCTTCATGAAGCGCGTTCTGGTGGCTACGTCGAATGCGGGGAAGATCCGCGATTTGGTTGGCGCTGCCGCTGCGCACGAAATTGAGATCGCGACGCTGCCGGATTTTGTGAAGCTGTCGGGTGTTATCGAAGATGGCCCGACCTTTGAGGCCAATGCCCGCAAGAAAGCGGAGCACTACAGTAAATTCAGCGAAGGCGAGCTGGTTATCGCCGACGACTCCGGTCTGGAGGTAGATGCGCTAAAAGGCGCGCCCGGGGTGCGCTCGGCACGCTACGCGGCGGATGAGCACGGGCGTAATGACGAGTCGAGCAACTCGGACGACGAAGCGAACAATGCGCGCCTGCTGCGCGAGTTGCACGAAGTTCCCGAGGAATTCCGCACCGGGCGGTTCGTTTGCGTGATCGCCGTTGCGCGTAACGGGCACACGCTGGCGACGTTTCACGGCAAGGCAGAGGGCATCATTTTGCGCGCTCCGCGCGGTCGGAGTGGGTTCGGTTACGATCCGCTGTTCTTTTTTTCCCAGATTGAGAAGGCGTTTGCCGAACTCACGGCTGAGGAGAAGGCAAAGTACAGCCATCGCGGCGCCGCCTTCCGGCAGTTTCTCGACTGGGCTGACCACATGCAGGAGCTGCATCCTCACAGCGCTCAGTGACGTTGGTCACCACGGGTCGGCCATCCCTCTTCGCTATCCTGAACCAGTGTTCGAGATGTTACGGCAGCTTTCATCACCGAGACATCTTGTACTCCGCTCCGGCAGACTTGGGCACTGAGAATTCTCTTCAGGATCTGTTTTCCTCTGTGGCGAAGTGGGTGTTCCGCCAAGGTTCAGGCATTTCTTGACTTGCGCAGTTTGCGAATTTGATAATCAAAGGTTCGCTTTCATACGCTGCGAATGAGTAGGGAGTCGGCGTCGTGGCTTCATCGGCTAGTCCTGTTACCAAAAGCACCAGGAGGGTGGCTCGAGGCGTTCCCGCGCTGCGTGCCGGCGGCAACTCGTTTGTCCTTCGGCGGTTGCATTCGCTGACCGGCATCGTTCCCATCGGAGCGTTCCTGCTGGAGCACTTTATTTCCAACTCCGAGGCGATCCGGGGCGCAGCGGCCTATAACGATCAGGTGAAGTTCCTCACCAGTCTGCCATTCGTCGCCGTACTGGAGTGGGGATTCATATTCCTACCGCTGCTCTATCACGGACTGTACGGGTTCTACATCTGGTATCGCGGCGAGTCAAATGTCGGCGAGTATCCGTGGACCGGTAATTGGCTGTACACGGCCCAGCGGTGGACGGGCGCAATCGCCTTCTTCTACATCCTCTACCACACCTATTACATGCGTTTTACCGGAGTGCACCTGATGAGCGGTGGGTACAACGCGGCCTTCTGGAAGGTGCAGCACGAGTTCCAGAATCCCTGGGCGGTGGCGGCGTATGTAGTCGGCATTACCGCGGCATCGTGGCATTTCGCTTACGGAGTGTGGCTGTTCGCTGCGAAGTGGGGAATCACAGTGGGCGAGCGCGCACGCAAGCGTTTCGGCTATCTCTGTCTAGCGTTGGCCGTTGTGTTGGTCACCATTGGCTTGGTTACGATTCGCGCTTTCATCACCGCTCCACCGGAACCGGCCCCGGCAGTAGTGCATTACGAGACCACGCAGTTACGTTAGTTCGGCGGCTGAGACCGCCTGTATTGTTGCGCAGAAATCGACATCATTATGGCTCATCCTGGAATCATCGTCGTGGGTGGCGGACTGGCGGGACTGGCGGCCACCATCAAGATTGCCGAGATGGGAGGCCACGTTGACCTCTTTTCTATCGTCCCGGTGAAGCGGTCTCACTCGGTCTGCGCCCAAGGCGGCATTAACGCCGCCAAGAATCTGAAAGGCGAAGGCGACTCCACCTGGCAGCACTTTGACGACACGGTATATGGCGGCGACTTTCTCGCCAACCAGCGGCCGGTGAAGGTCATGTGCGATATGGCGCCGGGCATCATTGACCTGCTCGACCGCATGGGTGTGCCGTTCAATCGCACTCCCGAAGGCGTGCTCGACTTTCGCCGCTTCGGAGGAACGCTGTACAACCGCACCGCCTTCGCCGGCGCAACGACCGGTCAACAGCTTCTTTATGCGCTCGACGAACAGGTGCGGCGCTACGAGTCGGAAGGGAAGGTCACGAAGTACGAGGGATGGGAGTTCCTATCCGGAGTCATCGACGAAAACCGAGTCTGTCGCGGCATCTGTGCCATGGACCTGCGCGGCATGGAAGTGGTGACGTTTCCGGCAGAAGCAGTCATCATCGCGACCGGTGGCATTGGAGCCATTTTCGGCAAGTCCACCAATTCCGTGGTCTGCACGGGATCGGCGCAGTCGGCGCTCTATCAGCAGGGCGCGTATTACGCCAATGGCGAGTTCATCCAGGTTCACCCGACGTCGATCCCGGGCGAAGACAAGCTGCGGCTGATGTCTGAGTCGGCCCGTGGCGAGGGCGGCCGAGTATGGGTGCCGAAACAGGCGGGTGACAAGCGCGAACCGCGCAGCATTCCCGAGAAGGAGCGCTGGTACTTTCTGGAAGAGTGGTATCCGAAGTACGGCAATCTCGTGCCCCGCGATGTGGCCACCCGCGCGATTCACAAGGTCGTGTACGAACACCACCTCGGCATAGACGGCCAGCCGATGGTGTATCTCGATCTGACGCATATCGATCGCGCCACACTCGATCGCAAGCTCGAAGGCATTCTCGAAATTTACGAGAAATTCGTCGGCGACGACCCGCGCGATGTGCCGATGAAGATCTTCCCCGGCGTGCACTACACCATGGGTGGCCTGTGGGTGGACTTCAACCAGAAGACCAACATCGAGGGACTGTACGCCTGCGGTGAGGCGGACTACTCCATTCACGGCGCAAACCGGTTGGGCGCGAACTCGCTCATGTCGTGCATTACCGGGGGATTCCAGGCCGGCCCGAATGCGATGAACTATGCGCGCGGTGTCCACAAGAGCGGATCCGGCGTTCCCCAGCCCGTGTACGAGTCGGAAAGGAAGCGGCAGCAGGACATCAACCATCGCCTGATGAACAACGACGGCACCGAAAACCCATTCCTGTTATGGCGCGAGCTGGGCGACATCATGACCAAGAACTGCACGGTCATTCGCTACAACAAGAACCTGGAGGAGACCGACGCCAAGCTGGTCGAGTTGCTGGAGCGCTTCCGCCACGTGAACTTAAGCGACCGCACCCTGTGGGCCAATACTTCCTTTGCCTTCACGCGCCAGCTTTACAACATGCTGCAACTGGCGCGCGTGATCGCCCAGGGCGCAGGGTTGCGTAACGAGTCGCGTGGCGCGCATTACAAGCCGGAGTATCCGGACCGCGACGACGTGAACTTCCTGAAGACAACCAAAGCATACTTCGCGGCCGATGCCGACGAGCCTCGCTTCGAGTTGGAACCGGTGGACACGTCGCTGATTCCTCCGCGGCCCAGAAGGTACGATGCGGCAAGCTAATGGCTAGTTTTGGGTATTGCGGCCTCAGATCGAAGGGGGAAATCAGGCTCGCCAACGAACTTAGATTCGTATCAAGGCACGATTTCAGTGGTGCGAGAAAGCGAAGTATTATCTGGGGCTTTCGCCCCCGTGCTTATAACTGAAGGCTGACGGCTGAGAGCTGACAGCCCGAATAGCGAACAGCGACTATGGCTACTAACGGCAAAACCGTCATCATCAAGATTAAGCGCCAGGACAACCCCAACTCCAAGCCTTACTGGGAGGAGTTCGAGCTGGCTTTTCGCCCGGGCATGAACGTCACGTCGTCTCTGATGGACATCGCTGCCAATCCTGTCACTCGCGACGGCAAGAAGACGACGCCCGTGACGTACGACTCTAACTGTCTGGAAGAGGTCTGCGGCTCATGCGCCATGCTGATCAACGGCCGTGCCCGCATGGCGTGCTCTGCTCTGATCGATAAGCTGCAGCAACCGGTGAAGCTGGAGCCGTTCTCGAAGTTTCCCGTGGTGCGCGATCTGTCAGTCGATCGAAGTGTGCTGTTCGAGAACCTCAAGCAGGTGAAAGCGTGGGTCCCGACCGACGGCACCTACGATCTCGGCTCGGGCCCGCGCCAAACCGCCGAGCAGCAGGAAATCAATTATCCTCTTTCGCGTTGTATCTCGTGTTGCTGCTGCATGGAAGCCTGCCCACAGTTCAACGAGAAGACCGGCTTCGTTGGAGCAGCGACCATCTCACAGGTGCGACTGTTCAACAATCATCCCACCGGCCAGGCGCTAAAGAAGGAGCGCTTGCGGGCACTCATGGGCGACGGCGGTATCCAGGAATGTGGTTACGCACAAAACTGCGTCGAGGTCTGCCCGAAGGACATTCCACTCACGAAGTCGATCGCTGACGTAGGCGGACAGGTGACGTGGCAGGCGATGAAAGACTTTTTCCGCAGCTAAAGCCTGACTGAACGCAAAAGTTTCGCGAATCCAGGCGGAAAAGTTCCCGAAATAGAATAATTTGACCCGAAATCGCGAGAAATGTGAAGAACTGTAAAATAAGTCAGATTTTTACGTGCCAAAGGCGACTTTTTGGGGGAAAATGCGTCTATAGTAGTAACCCAAATCAGGTGGGCGCCGCAACCCCGACAGCAACCCAAAATAGGCGCCCACCGCCCCCTTGAAATCAAAGACTTGCTTCCTGTCAGACGTGCAGTTGCGTCTCAAGCGGCGTTTGGTCGGCGGTACAATAGCAAATCAAGGGCAGTAACCATGAAGTCACCAGTTCAGGACGCCCGGTGGTGGGAAGCCATGGCCGATGGGCGTCTGCATTGCTATCTGTGCCCGCGGCATTGTCATATCGGCGAAGGCCAACACGGATTCTGCTTCATTCGCAAAAATGAAGGTGGACGTCTTTTGCAACTCGGCTACGGACGTCCCGCCGCGGTAGCCATGGATCCCGTCGAAAAGAAGCCTCTGAACCATTTCTTCCCGGGAACGAAGATCCTGTCAATGGGCACGGCAGGGTGCAACATGGGCTGTTTTTTTTGCCAGAACTGGGACATCTCCAAGGCCAAAGCGGACCAGGTGCGGTCAGCCGACCTTCCACCCCGCGACGTTGTGAGGCTGGCCATCGAACATGGCTCACCACACCTTGCCTTCACCTATAACGAACCGACAATCTGGGGTGAGTACGTAGTCGACATCGCGCGCGAAGCGCATGCAGCCGGACTCAATACGGTGATGGTTTCCAACGGCTATATCACGCGCGAGGCCTTCTTCGATATCTATCGCTACATCGATGCCGCCAACATCGACCTCAAGGGCTTCACGGAAAAGTTTTACTCGAAGATAACGCTGACGCACTTACAGCCAGTGCTGGAAACTCTGCGCTGGTTGAGGCACGAGAGCGGCGTCTGGTTCGAGATCACCAACCTGATCATTCCCACGCTCAACGATGATGATTCTGAACTAAAGCAACTCTGCGATTGGGTCCTCGAGAACCTGGGCGATGATGTGCCGCTGCACTTCACGGCATTCCATCCTGATTTCAAGCTGCAGGACAAGCCGCCGACTCCGCCAGAGACACTACACCGCGCCCGCCGAATGGCCATGGAAATGGGCCTGAAGTATGTATATGAGGGCAACATCTGGTCAGATGGCGGAAACACAATTTGTCCGGGTTGCAGGCAGGTTGTGGTAAAGCGCTCGTGGCATTCGGTGACCGCGAACAAGTTGAAAAATGGTCGCTGTCCGAACTGCGGGACGCGCATACCCGGCGTGTTTACACGAACTGAAGCAGAAAAACGGCGAGAGTGGGCGAGCGCATTGACCGCAGTTAGCGAGTGAAGCTGTCTCCGATCACACTTGCTGCACGGCACAACAATATTGGTCAACTGAATCTTAGTGGGAGGACCAGCCTTCAAGGCTGTGAATACCTGTTCCCAAACAATCGGGCTTCAGCCCCGGACACAAAAGCCGTTAATCTGCTTTATTAGAGGTGGAGGCAACATGAAACGCCGAGCATTCTGTGGGATGCTTCTCTTCGCCTTCGTAATCAGTTGCATTTCATTGCCGGCGCTGGCCCAGGTGATGGTGATCGTCAGCCGTCACGGCGAGAAGGCGGCGACCCCGGCCAATGACCCTCCATTGACGGAAGCAGGAAAGAAACGGGCGGAGTTGCTGGCCTCCATGCTGGTCGATTCGGGCGTGGATGCGATTTACGTCACGGAATTGCAGCGAACGCAGCAGACGGCAGCGCCTCTGGGTTCTCGTATCCACATCCAACCAACGATTATTCCGGCTGACGATACCGGAAAACTGATTGATGCGATTCGCGCGCGAAAGAGTGGGGTAGTGGTGGTCATCGGACATAGCAACAAGCTTCCTCAAATCATCGCGGGACTCGGCGGCCCGGCGATCGTTATTCCCGATACCGAATACAACAACCTGTATGTATTGACTGTGGAAACGGCAAAGAGTTCGTTGCTGCAGCTGCACTACGGCGATTCCACGACCGTTCCCGCGCAGAGCGGCAGTATGGATCGGATGACGCCGAGACCGTGACCCTAAGGGGAGTTAACGAGGGAGGGCAGTTGATCCTCCGAATTTCATTCGATCTTTTCACCTGTCCGTAACCCCGCTGTCGTGTGTCGCCACTGTGGTGGGGCGGTCTGACGGCGGGTAGCGAGACTAGCCTCAAAGACGGGTCTCATGGTTGACGCCAGCCTTTTCAGGGCTGTAGTCTCCCAAAGCTAACCTCCTGAATCGCAACATTTTAATCCTCCCAGTTCCTCCTTTACGCACCGAAATATTGGAACGTTAATGGAACGTGCGGAAGCTGGTGTTCGCCTCACGAAGAAAACCCCCGGGTTCCTCACCCGGGGGCTGGTTGTCCAGCAAATGGACGGGTTACTGCAGCAGATTGATTATCCGCTCCTGCGACTGGCCGTCCAGCCTCGCAACTGGAGGCAGATCCTCCAGATGTCGTCGGTCGACCACGCAAATAGGTCATGGCACCCCCGGTGGGGGGATCGATACAGTGGCCCGCATGATGAATCGGATCACACTGAACACCGTCGAGGCTGAGTTGGTAAGCAATCGCCTTACGTTACTCAAAACAGCGCTCCAGCAGCTTGGCGAACTGTCTTAAGGCCCCCTTTGGCGGAGTTGCTGTTGTAAATAGGCGTCTCAAAATCCCTCGCGGCTTCAATGAGTGCAATGGCGATATTTCACCAACCAGCGTCATAATGTGCCGGGCGATCAATCGCCCCTGCGTGAG
>DASRAA010000312.1:0-7740 GCA_035638375.1 Binatia bacterium
GGCCGCAACTTTTATTCCCGGTTGATTGTCGGAACTGGCAAGTACAAATCCGGACTGGAAACCGCGCGCGCCATTGAAGCCTCGGGCGCTGAGATGGTCACCGTTGCCGTGCGCCGTGTGAACCTCGATCGCACCAAGGAATCGCTGCTCGACTTCATCGACCCCGACAAGTACTTCCTCTTGCCGAATACAGCCGGCTGCTACACCGCCGACGAGGCTATCCGCACCGCTCGACTGGGGCGGGAAGTCGGCCTCTCTGACTGGGTCAAGATAGAAGTCATCGGCGACCAGCAGACGTTGTTTCCCGACGTCGCCGCCACTATCGAAGCGACTCGTGTTTTGGTGAAGGAGGGCTTTACAGTTCTGCCGTATACCTCTGATGACATTGTGGTTGCGAAGCGTCTTATAGATGCCGGCGCGAGTGCCGTAATGCCACTCGGCGCTCCCATCGGCAGTGGCCTTGGCATCCAGAACCTGCCCAGTATGCGCATTCTGCGCGAGATGATTACCGAGGTACCGCTCATTGTCGACGCGGGTGTAGGTACGGCTTCGGATGCAACCATTGCAATGGAGATTGGCATGGACGGCGTCCTGATGAACACTGGCATCGCCGCGGCCCAAGATCCCGTGCTGATGGCCGAAGCCATGCGTGAGGCCGTCCTGTCCGGCCGCAAGGCCTACCTCGCAGGCCGCATGCCGAAGAAGCTTTACGCGACAGCAAGCTCTCCATTAGAAGGCGTGGTAAGGTAATCTATCCGCCCCGCGAAAACCTGTGCGGGTACCCACACAAGCTGGTTTTACTTGTGCGGGTTTTCCATTGAGAAGAACCAAACCGGTCCCGGCAAAAGAAGCTGGAACGGCCCGTTTCCATCCCGTGCAAACGCCTTTCGTCTAAAATAAGCGACGCGCCGGCTTCGCAGAACCGAGGTGACGCAAAGTGCCTAACAACCGGCCCAACACCAAAATCCTTTTGGACGGCGGAGACCCCGAAGAATCAAAGACCATCCGAAAGCTACTCGGCTTTCTGGATGGCCAAACCACTAATCCCACCTACGTCTCGAAGAATCCCGAAGTTCAACAACGCATTGCATCTGGCCATCGTTTCAGTCCTGACGAACAGAAAGACGAATACCGCAAAATCGTCCAGCAGATTTCGCCGCTCGTCGGCGATGCCGGAGTCTCCATCGAGGTCTTTGCCGACTTCGATACCAAGGCCGAGCAGATGCTGGAGCAAGGCGAGGAAATGTTCTCCTGGATACCCAATGCCTACATCAAGTACCCCTGCTTGCATGAAGGCCTGCGCGCAGCGCAGATATCAGTGGAGCGCGGTATCCGTGTGAACATGACGCTTTGCTTCTCGCAGGAACAGGCTGCCGCCGTTTATGCCGCGACAAAAGGCGCGCGTGATCCGGTTTATGTTTCGCCCTTCGTCGGCAGGCTCGATGACCGCGGCGATAACGGAATGGATGTGGTACGAAACATCAAGCGCATGTACGCACAAGGCGACGGTCATGTGCATGTTCTCGCCGCCAGCCTGCGCCGTCTGGACCATTTGCTGTACGCCTTCGCCTTAGGCGCGGAACTGGCGACTGCCCCGGCAAAACTGCTGCAGGAATGGGCCAGTCACGACCTCGTGCAGCCCGGGCCCGAGTTCAAATATGAGCCTGTTGTGGACGGCAAGCGCCTGGGCGAAATTCCTTACAAGAACTTGAAATTGACCGACTCCTGGGAGAGCTTCGACATCCATCACGAGCTGACTGACAAGGGAATTCGGAAGTTCGTTGAAGACTACCGAAGCACTCTCCAAACAGCGGCATGAAGGGTACCCCCAGGTTCGCGCCCTTTTTTTTGGGCGCTAGCCTGGGACTAAGCCGCTTCTGGGCAAATTTACTTCAGCGTCTAGTACTCGATCGCCTTTGTCGCCCCGTGTATTCTCCCAAGCATGCGACTCGCGAGGATTGCTTTTTGTGCTCTCAGTGTTTCGGCCACGTGGGCAAGCGCACAACAATCTCCTCCTCGCCTATCTCAGCCAATCAAACACATTGTGATTGCCGCAAGCACCGTGCTCGACGGTAAGGGCCACGTGCTGCACGATACGCGCATTGTCATCGAAGGCTCGAAGATTGCCGCGATCGATCCCAAGGCCACACCCATCTCCTACGACCTGCGCGGGCGTACCGTGCTGCCCGGCTGGATCGACTCGCACATACACATCGCCTGGATCTTTGGCAAAGACGGGAAGAGCGGCAGTCCAGCCGGGACAGCGGCCGAAACCGCGTACCAGATCGCCGCGAACGCCTGGGTAACCTTGATGGCCGGTTTCACCACTGTACAGAGCGTGGGCAACCCCGCTGACATTCCTTTGCGCAACGCGGTTGCCGACGGCGAGATTCCCGGGCCGCGAATTCTTACCGCCGCTGAACCACTCATGGGACAAGGCGACAAGACCGGCACGCCGGATCAGGTCCGGGAATTCGTGAGAAAGCAGAAGGATGCTGGTGCTGACCTGATCAAGATTTTTGACAACTACAGCGTCCGCAGGCCCCAGATGATGCTGTCGCAGGAGCAACTCAATGCGGCCTGCGATGAGGCCAAGAAGCTAGGCCTTCGCACCCTGGTGCATGCTTACGGAGAGGCTGTCCACGCAGCCATCGTCGCCGGCTGCACCGAGGTCGAACACGGCGTGCTCGCCACCGACGACGATCTGAAATTGATGGCAGAAAAGGGAACCTATCTCGATCCGCAGGCCGGTCTGGTTTGGGAAAACTACCTTCAGAACAAAGAGAAGTTCGTTGGCACTCCCGGCTACCCGGCAACGCTCGAGGGCTTCGCCTCAATGGAGACGCTGATCCCGATCTACCGCGACTTCATGAAGCGCGCCTACACAATCCCGCACCTCAAAATTGTTTTTGGATCCGATGCGGTCGCGGGGGCGCACGGGCGCAATGCCGAGGAGTTCATCGACCGGGTGCGGGATGCGGGCGTCGATCCGATGACAGCGATGGTCTCGGCCAACTCGCTGGCGGCCGAAGCCATGGGTCTGGGCGGCCAGATCGGCTCGATCGCCCCTGGTATGCAAGCCGATATCATCGCGCTCGACGGCGACCCCCTACGAGACATCACAGCCGTGCGGCATGTCTTGTTCGTGATGAAGAGCGGGGTGGTGTACAAATACGAAGCGGTACCGAGAGGTGCCAACTAAGGTGGTACCGGCCTTTATCCTAGCCGGATCTTGGATCAATCCAGTCGAGAAGCCAGCAGGTCCACGACTTCGCGCCCAATCTCCAGAGAAGCAGTTGCCGCAGGCGAAGGCACGTTACACGCGTGGATCATGCGCCGGCTGCGAACGAAATAGAAGTCGTCGAGCAAGTTACCGTCGCGATCAACCGCTTGCGCGCGCACACCCGAGCCACCGGGAATGAGGTCGCCTTCCGCGATCTCCGGAACCATCCTCTGCAGGGCGCGCGTGAAGGCCGGTTTGACCCACGAACGGTATTGTTCAGCCGCGCCCTTCTTCCAGTATCTACGCGCCATCTTCCAGAACCCCGGCCAGCGTAGCATCTGGACGGTCTCACTCAAGTCAGGTTCGGTGCCTGTGTAGCCTTCACGGCGAAACGCCAGTACGGCGTTGGGTCCGGCCCCGACGCTGCCGTCCACGTGTCGAGTGAAGTGGACCCCAAGGAAGGGAAAGCGCGGATCAGGCACAGGATAGATAGGGTTGCGGACAAGGTAGCGTCGTTCGGGCTTGATCTGGTAATACTCCCCACGGAAGGGAATGATCTCGAGATCGGTTTGGCAGCCTGCCATGCGCGTTATTGTGTCGCTGTAAAGCCCAGCACAGTTGATGGTGTAAGTCGCGCGGAACTCGCCTGCAGCTGTTTCGAGGACGTTGGCGTCGCCGTCTTCATGAAGGCCAACGACTTTGGCTTTGCAAACAATCTCACCCCCTGCGCGTTCGATGAGCTCTGCATATTTGGCGGCCACCAGCTTGTAATCCACAATCCCGGTAGAAGGAACGTGCAGGGCACAGATACCGTCGGCGTAAGGTTCAAGCTGGCGGAGTTGGTCGTGGTCGAGCATGCGCAAGCCCTGCAGCCCATTTGCGATACCTCGCTCATGCAGCGCGTGCAAGCGAGGAACTTCGTCGGGCACTGTTGCGACCACCAGCTTGCCGCACTCTTCGAAAGGAATTCCGTGCTCGGCACAGAAACCCTTCATCGACGAGCAGCCAGCCACGCAGTTGCGTGCCTTCAGTGAGCCCGTGCGGTAATAGAGACCGGAGTGGATGACGCCGCTATTGTGTCCGGTTTGGTGGGCGGCTACCTGGTCTTCCTTCTCCAGCACGATGACGCGCCGACCAGGGAATCGGCGAGTAAACTCAAGGGCGGTGGCGAGTCCCACAACACCTGCGCCGACGATGATGAGGTCCACCTTGCGATCATGCATAAGCTTGATTCGAGGTGATTATACGGACGCGCCCGGGCATCCTATTATGACGCCGGGCACATCGGATCGCTACGCAGGAGAGTAAGCTCGACGCAGCCACCGCGGAGGTACAGAGTATGCGTGTGTTGGTCACAGGCGGTGCAGGCTTTCTGGGTTCGCACTTATGCGACGCCTTGCTGGGGGAAGGGCATTGCGTCGTCTGCGCCGACAACTTGCTGACAGGCTGCAGGGAAAACTTGCAGCACTTGCAACACGAGCCGCGATTCGAATTCCTACAGCAGGATGTCTGTTTGCCTTTTGATCCTGGCAAGGTGGAATACCTTTTTCACTTTGCCTCACCCGCCAGTCCCGTGGATTACCTTCAGCACGGCATTGGAACCTTGCAAGTCGGGTCGGTCGGCACATTGAATTGCTTGGAGCTTGCGCGGAAGCATCACGCGAGGTTTTTGTTGGCCTCAACCTCGGAATGTTATGGAGATCCGCTGGAGCATCCCCAAAAAGAGAGCTACTGGGGGCACGTGAACCCCATCGGCCCGCGGTCGGTGTATGACGAATCGAAACGCTTCGCAGAAGCGGCCACTATGGCCTACCACCGCTACCATCACATGGACACGCGCATTGTGCGCATCTTCAATACCTATGGGCCGCGGTTGCAACTCAATGACGGAAGAGTGATCTCAACCTTCATGAAACAGGCGTTGCTGGGTGAGCCACTTACGGTATACGGCGACGGTTTGCAGACGCGCAGCTTCTGTTACGTCAGCGACCAGATCGATGGCATTCTGAAGCTCTCGCGAGCGCACGAGCCGTTTCCAACTAACATCGGCAACCCGCATGAATTTACTATGCTGGAGTGTGCGCAGCTTGTATTGCAGGTAACCGGCTCGACGAGTACTGTGCGTTTCGAACCGCTGCCCCAAGACGATCCGAGGCAGCGCAGGCCGGATATAACGAAGGCACGAACGCTGCTCGGCTGGGAGCCAAAAATCGATCTGCGCACCGGTCTGGAATTGTCGTTGGAGTATTTTCTAACCCAGGTAGGTGCCCAAACCAAGGGCCCAAACATGGGGCACCCAGTGGCACAGAATTAGTACCGGCAGTTTTTTCCCCGTACCGTACAATGCCCTCTGAAGTACCACCCGGTCTGATATGAACGCCAACTCCGAGTTCGATGAATTTCGCCGCGAGACGAAATCGTGGTGGTACAACATCCGTCGCAAGCTGCTGCGCGAAGCCGCCGCCCAGGCCCTCCAGGGCAAGCGCGAGGCCCGTGTGCTCGACCTGGGATGCGGAGCCCAGTTGCAGTTCGAAAACGCGGCTCTCTATCGTGTATGCAATCTGCATTCGTCTCCGAAGGTAATCGCATTCCGCCAAATGGAAGGCGATTTAAACCTCGTCTGCTCGCGGATGGAGGAGCTGGGGCTGGCCTCGAACTCCTTGGATGCAATTGTCGCTGGAGACGTGCTGCAAGCCTGCCCGGAAGACGTCGTCGTATTACGCGAAATGCGCCGGGTGCTAAAAGAAGGAGGCCATCTGTGCCTTACCGTTCCGGCCTATTCATTCCTGTGGGGCGAGGATGACGAAGCCCGGGGAAATCACCGACGCTATACCATCAGCGAGCTGCGGCGAAAGATGACCACCTGTGGCTTGCAGGTGCAGCGCGCATCGTATTTCGTGGCGAGCGCCTTTGCGCCGCTGGTGGTGGGTCAGATTGCCAGCAACATCTTTCATACCTCCATTACCCGCAGGCAGCGTCCACAGCACTCGCGCTTTGCCAATTCCGCAATGGAGTTGCTGCTCGACGGCGAGCGGCACCTCATGCACTACATTAACTTTCCGTTTGGCACGCGCATCGTGTGCTGGGCGGTGAAGCCGGCCATGGTGGCCGAAGCGGTGACTGTCCCAGCGTGGGAGCGGCGGTGGGCGCGCGCTCCGCTGGCGCCCAGCAGCGGGTGAATCACTCCATTGTTCGGTGTGCTGTAGCCGGTAAGTCGTCGTCGCGGGCGCCTGTGTCTTTAGTTTAGCCGCTGGCTAGAGGTTGTCTGCCCAAGAAGGCTGGCGGCGCTAAATAACAAGCAGCCTATGAGCAGAATACTAGCTTTCATAAGCCCCCTTTATTGTGTTGTTAGACCAAGTCTCTCCCACGCAAACCAAAATGTCAGTGATCAGCGAGCGTGGATACTGTGATTACAACCACGGTCCCGTCCTGTCTCGGCAATGCACCATTGACTTGACAAACAACACCACTCGCGTTCATCCGTCCTTCGCTGCTAATTGCCCCAGAGCAACGACTCTTCTGCGGCCCCTTGGTAACCTTGATACAGTTTCGTAGGCACCCATCGCGTAGCGACCTACCTCGGATTGGCTCCAGATAGCTGTACAAAGATACGGTTTGCACTGGCGAGGTCTGAGTCGCACGCCGACCGATTGCGTCGTCTAGGGTGCCTCCGAGACGTTTCCGAACTAATAACCCACGTTATTCAGTAATCGGGTGAGCCCACCAGTAGAGAAACTGCTCGGGTCAGGATTTCTTCATGCGTCGTTAACATCCCGCTAAGATACTCGTTTCAGAGGGTGACCCTATGCAACAACCAAAGCTGTCCCGCATCCCAGAGGAATTCTTCTTCGAGACTGTCCGAGTGGCACTGGTTTCAGCCGCCGCGCACGAGAAAGCCAAGCTGGTCACCATGTATCCATCGCAGCCGTTTCGCTCCGCTGTGGTCACTGCCTTTGTAACCTGTCCTGACGACATGGCCCGAGACATAGCCGTGGCCTTTAACGAGGCTGTCAAACTCGTCTTCGAGTGGTACGGCCAGCAGTGCAAAGACGCCAAATCACACTAAGCCCCGCATCTCCCACCCCACCTAGTCTCCGCCTGTAAGACTCGTGCCCAGCAGAAACTCGCCGCCAAAAGGGGCGCAACGAGAGTGGCCCTTGTCAATTAGGGCTTTGGCGGCGGGAGGCAGTGGAGGGCGGGGTCAAAATCTTGACGACCATTCTAAAAAAGGTCGCCGCCAATCTTTTTTTACATAGACAAGAAAATATTAGCCTTAGTAGATTGTTGAAAAATAATCTACTTACGGGCGCGAAAACCGCCACTTTGCCCCCAAACTCGGGGCAAACAACTAGTATCATTTTTTCTGTTCAAAGAAGGGTTTTGGATGACGACTATTAGCGAATTCCGATGTGAAGTCTGCGGCAGGGTAAGTACGTCGCCGGTTCACTGGTTTGTTATTCAATGTAACAACGATGAGTTGAGGCTGATGAGGTGGAACACGGACGCGGCCTCTACCA
>DASRAA010000313.1:0-41155 GCA_035638375.1 Binatia bacterium
AAGCGGGAAGCCGATACGGATTTATGGAGAGCCTATCTACCCCAACCGTGCTACGCCTAGGTTTTTCAATAACATATGGTCTGTTACCAGTGGAACTCTACGTGCATTTTGTGGAAGCTGTCGGGATTGCGGTGCATCCGAAGTTGCCGTTGCGAAGGCACGGCGTGACCGCTCGGGAGGCTCGGCAAAGAACCGGCCATCCACCGTGAGGCTCGGAAAAAAGGGGTTGCATATATGGGGTCCGAGCCTCACGAGCGGTATTCTCTCCTACTGATGATCCTTCCCAAGCTGTTCCAAGTTTCCTGACATGGGAACCTCCCACACAATACTTTAAGTGAAGACTAAAGTAATTTCTAGGAACGTTTAGGTAAACACTGGGTGACTAGGTGCCCGCCTCTCTGGGCCATTCACCGGACTGAAGCTCGCTGGTCCCACCCGATGCACAGGCAGGATTCCACTGCAATCCCCACAATTGCCACGCCTCGGCGGGGGATGCCATTTTTTGGGCCGCCCTCTGACACAAAAAATTGGGGAGCCCGAAGGCTCCCCGAGTACTGCAACCCAAATCAGGTTTTAGAAGTTAAGCTTCAATCCAAACTGAATGTCACGATGCTCGTTGGGAGCACCGGGGACCGGCGTCACACCCTTCTGTGCGGTAATAAAGTTGAAGGACGAGACGTCCGCGTTCGCGACCTGGACATAGTAGTTGGAGTGGTTGAACACGTTATACATCTCGAACCGGAACTGAAGGTTGAAGCGCTCGGTCAGCTTGAAGGTCTTCGCTACGACCGCGTTGAACGTCCAGTTGTTCGGTCCCCAGTACGAGTTACGACGACCCACCGGCAGTCCACTGCAAGTGTGAACTGAGGTGTTGATGGTGTTCGCACCGCAGAAGACGATCTGGTTCGGCACCTCCAGAGAGTCTCCTGTTCCAAACGGCTGGTCGATGCTGGGATCAATCGGAAGCGTCTGGTACAGGAAGTTATCTGCTGAAATAGCCTTCAATCCAGCATTGCCCTTGGGCGAATTGGGAGCGATTGTTACCCAACGTGGGCAGTTCGACACAGCATTGGTGCAGTCGTAAATGGTGAAGTCACTACCGGTGCGGGTGGCGAAGATGGGCGAGAGGCTCCATCCTCCGGCCACTTGTCTCACAAAACCGCGGCTGGCGCTGTTGCCCCAAGGCAGGTTCCAGGTTCCGCTGAAGACGAAGCGATTACGGACATCGTATTCAGAGTTGCCCTTGTCCAACTGGGGATACCAAGGATCAGTGTAGCCCAACTGGTTGTTGCCGTTGCCGCCTTCAGCGAAGGTTGACGACAGGTCGTCGATGGCGTGCGACCACGTATAGTTGGCGGTAAAGTACAGGCCTTTATTGAAGAGGTTGTTGCTCTGCAGTTTAATGTTCAGGCCGTTGTACTGGTTGAAGCCACCCGAGCCCCGGAAGTTCATATTCGTGTACTGCTGGTTCAGGCGGTTGGACGCACGCGAATCACCCAGGTAGGTGGACCCGAAGTACGCCTTGTTGATATTGGCGATGCTGTACTCGTGCACGCCGTGTGAGCCGACGTATTCCACTGACACCACCGTGTTCTTCAACATTTGATAATCGATCGCGCCAGACCAGAAATTAGCATAGGCCTGCTTAATGTGCGGATCGACGCATCGGCAGCTTGGACTCAGAAACGCCTTGCTGCCGCTCGAGCCACCCAGCGGGCCAGCCACGTTGGTGTAAATCGGCTGGACTGGGAGGTCCACACCTGATTGCAGCGAGATCACTGCGTAATTCGGAGGGTTTTGAATGACGTTAAAAGTTACGTTGCCGAAGTTGCGTTCATACGAGATACCGTAGCCGCCACGGAAACTCAGGGTTCCGTTTCCGAGGACGTCCCAGGCAAAGCCCACGCGCGGCGCCCAATTGTTCAGGTTCTTGGCCCAGAGCCCGCCAACGGGACTCTGGTCAGCGATCATCACCTGGCCAGTGCGGACGGTCTGCTGGTAACTTGTTCCCGGCCCGAAGTAGAAGTTCGAGTCCAGCTTCGGGTTGGCATTGTGCTGCACACCGTAGTACTCCCAACGCAGGCCAAGGTTCAGGGTCAGGCGAGGAGTAACCTTCCACGAATCATTCACGTACCAGGAGCCGTCGTTGTAGATGTTGTTGCGGTTGAACGCTGGAGAGCCAACCGGAAGATTCAGAGTACACTCAGGCGTCTGGATCGGCTTCCCCGTCGTAAGACTGCGGAAGCAGGGAAATTCACCCTGGGGATAAATCGCGCTCTGAAACAAGGCGACCTGGCCGCTAAACAAACCGGCGGCTGTAGAGGCGAGAGAACCAGATCCGCTGGCAGAGAAGGCTTGTACCGGGTTCTCATAGGCACCAAAGGTACGGTTGTCGCGGGTCTGGATGTAAGCGCCGCCAAACTTAAGCTGATGCTTACCTTTGGACCAGCTTAGGTCATCGTAGATCTGGTAAAGGTTCTGCGGCCCACCAAAGGGGATGCCGTTGCCTGGAGTCAGGTTCGTATATCCAGGGAATCCGACTTGGTTGCCACCTACACGGATGACACCGGAGGCACCGGTGTAGAGCGTTGGGGCTGCCGGATTGGTTCCCAATGGCTGGAAGTTGTTCAAACGGTTGTAAACCAGCTTAACGGAATTGACCAAGTTGGGAGTAAAGACGTGGGTCAAATTGATTACGACGTTCTGGTCGAAGTTATTGATACCCGTGTCATAACCAGCATAGGGGCTGTTGTTGTTAGAGCCCGGCAGGTCGTCTTCGCTGAAGATCGCGTAGCGACCATACAGCTGTGTCTTGTCGGAGATGGTCCAATCGACGCGGTCCACGTTGGAGTAGGTGTTTTGCGGAAGACCAGCGCCTGAGTTAGCGGGCGCCTGGTACTGAACGGTCTCGAGGAACGGAGCATTAGCTGGCAGCAGATTGCTTGTTGATAAGCCAAAGGGAATGTGATTCAAAACCACCAAACCAGGACGCAGGTGCTGGCCGTAAGCGTTGAAGTAGGCCAGCGTGGGCGCGCCGATTCCAGGCTCGGACAGGAAGGCCGGATCCACGATCACCTGGTTGATGGTGGCGTTGCTACGCACCCTAGTCCATTCGGTGGCACTGAAGAAGAACAGCTTGTTCTTCACGATGGGGCCGCCGATGGAGTAGCCAAACTGGTTGCGGGTGAAGCCTGGCTTGGCGCCGATGGCGCAAGGCTGGCCCTGCGTGCAGGTTCCGTCGGCGAAAGCAGCTGCGCGGAAGGCATTGTTGTCGTACGTGTTCGAAGCCAGAGCTGCAAGGCGGTTGAATTCAAACAACGATCCATGGAACTGGTTGGTGCCGGACTTGGTGGTGACGTTAACCACTCCACCCGATGCGCGTCCGTATTCCGCGGTAAAGTTGCTGGTAGAAAGGCGGAATTCCGCGACTGAATCCAGGGGGACACTCTGGCCGACACTGGCGCCAAACAGGTCAACGTTTTCGGCGCCGTCGAGCAGGATATCGGTACCGGCGGCACGCTGCCCGTTGATGGCGTAGCCAACACCGCGGAGAGCCTGACCGGAGTCGGCATCGCTGACGTTACCCGATGTTGCGACCAAGTCGTACGGATTGCGCGTGAGAGTCGGCAAATTCTGCAGTTCGTTACTGGTAACAACCGTCGAAAGAGTCTGGGTTTCGGTATTAACGACGGCTGTTTCACCCGAGGCGGTAACTTCCACCGTGGTCGAAGCGCCTGTTACAGCCAACCTCGCGGACAGGTCAACTCTAGAACCAACGTCCACCTGAACACGGCTGCTGTACTTCTGGAAGCCTTCTTTTTCAATGACGACATCATAGGTTCCGATCCGAAGGCTCGGAACGACGTATTCGCCAGCGTTGTTGGTAACACCATTGCGAACCAAGCCGGTATTTACGTTGGTGATAGTTACCTTTGCACCGGGAACCACGGCATTGCTGGTGTCCGTAACCGTGCCGCTGATCTGTCCCGACTCTGCCTGGCCAAACGCCGCGACCGAGCATAGGAGCAGCACTGTTAGCAGGGAGACGAACTTCAAAATACTTCTATTCATGGAACTCTCCGCTTCGCTTAATGGAATAGAGAAAGACTAGGCAAGTCCGGACGGCGGACTGCCCCCCACCTAGCTGGAGCACGGCTGGGTCCAAACTAATATCTTTTGTTTTAAGCAACTTACAAGCCTGAACAGAGGGACTACTATGCCTTTTGGAAGGTTTTGGGGTGTCATTCTCCGTAAATTCATAGTGGCGGGTTGCGGGGTATTTATGACAGGGCGCGCCAGGCTGCGGGCGAGTTGCCGCTCACTTGGGATGGCAGAGTTCTTGCATCGCCCTCCAGACGGAGCGAGATAACAGATTCCTGAGGGTGGGCAACGAGTTGTCGGATATGCGCAACGACCCGCTGGAGAGAGAGTTACCTCAGCGGCTGAAGCCGGAACCTATGGGCTCGCCATTGCACCGCTGAAGCGGCGATCCAGGGCCTTTTCCCCCAATTGCCCAGGAAGGCAATTGTGGGCCACCCATAGGCATAGGACCTCATTCCCAGCGATGGCCCAAGTGATGGGCGGGAAGGGTGAAACACCCTGATCCTAATTGCTCGATGTCGGCTACTGGCCTTCGCCGAGGGCCAAGGTGATGAGGGTCTTCTGCTCGAGCTCGTGAGCTTTGGCGGAGCCAGTTGCTGGCGTGGCGTTGGCGGCACGCTTGATACTGCGCAGCTTGTTTCCCACGATGCGCTTCAATCGTGGAACGACAAATGACAGAGCGCCCATATTGGCCGGCTCTTCCTGTACCCAGATGAACTCGGATGCATTGGTGTAGCGCCCCAGTACGCTGCGCAGGTCAGCTTCCGGGAACGGGTACATCTGCTCGAGCATGACGATGGCCGGGCCGTGCATGTTGAGCTTCTTGCGCTCGATGCGCAACTCCTGGCCGATCTTGCCAGTACAGAGGAGAACGCGTTTGGCGTCGAGGGCTGACTCGTCGGCGAGGACGGCTTGGAAGCGCGGACGTTCCAGCTCGGAGATGGGCGACAACGCCTCGGGATGGCGAAGCATGCTCTTCGGTGTAAAAACGATGAGCGGCACGCGCCACTTGCGCATGGCTTGACGGCGCAGCAGGTGAAAGTACTGGCCTGCAGTGGAAGGCTGTACGACCTGCATGTTGTCGCGGGCGCAGAGCTGAAGGTAGCGCTCGATGCGGGCGCTGGAGTGCTCGGGCCCCTGGCCTTCGTGTCCATGGGGGAGAAGCATGACGAGGCCGGTGAGCAGCTCCCACTTGTCTTCGCCGGCGACGACGAACTGATCGATGATGATCTGTGCGCCGTTGGCGAAGTCGCCGAATTGCGCTTCCCACATTGTCAGAGCCTCAGGGAAATCGCGCGAGAAACCATATTCGAAGCCGAGGACGGCGGCTTCGGAGAGCTCGGAGTTGTAGATCTCGACGCGGGCTTGTCCGGGCGCGAGGTGGCAAAGCGGCACGTACTCTTTCTCGTCGATGATGTCGATGAGAACAGAGTGGCGCTGGTTGAAGGTACCGCGGCGGCTGTCTTGGCCGCTAAGACGGATGGGAATACCCTGCATGGCGAGCGACCCAAATGCTAGCGCTTCGGCCATCCCGTAATCGAGCGGACGCTTACCGTATCCCATCTCGCGGCGCTGCTCGAGAAGCTTCTGCACCTTGGGGTGGATGTGGAAGCCTTCCGGATATTTCGTAAGCGCGTCAGTGATTCTCAGTAGCTCGGCGGTGGGGAGTCCGGTGTCCACTTCGTCGGCTGGGTTGTAAGGACCTCCGTGAAACGGCGCCCAGTAGCTGGGTAACTGCCTCATGACCGGCTTCTTGGCCATGCTCTTGCCGGCTTTTTGCGCGGCGTCGAGCTCGGCCTGGAACTTTTCGACAAACGGATGCGGGTCCATGCCCACGCGCTCGGCGTAGGAGAGATAGAGCAGTGGCTTGTCCTTGATTTTGCGATACAGGATAGGCTGCGTGATGGTTGGGTCGTCGACTTCGGAGTGGCCGTGACGGCGGAAGCCGATGACGTCAACGACGACGTCGCTGTGAAACCGATAGCGATATTCGAGAGCCATCCGGCCGACACGCACGACGGCGTTGGCGTCTTCGCCATTCACGTGAAAAATGGGAATGGGCAAGCGCTTGGCCAAGTCAGAGGAGAAACGACCGGAATAGGCGTCCTGCGGATTGGTGGTGAATCCGATGAGATTGTTGACGATGACGTGGACGGTGCCGCCAACGGTGTAACCGCGCAGATTGGCGAGGTTCAGGGTTTCGGCAGTGATTCCCTGCCCGGCGAATGCGGAGTCACCATGCATGATGAGAGGCAGAACCTTCGCCTTGCCGTCGCGGCCGATGCGCGTCTGCTTGGCACGGGCGCGACCCTGGGCCACAGGGTTGACGGCTTCGAGGTGGCTGGGATTCGAAACGAGGTGAATGCGAACCTTTCCGCCATTCGCAGCGGTGAAGATGCCGGTCGCGCCGATGTGGTACTTCACATCGCCGCCGCCCAGCACGCTGCGGGGATCGACGTCCTCGAAACCGGCGAAAATTTCGGCGGCGGGGCGCTTCACGATGTTGATGATGACGTTCAGGCGTCCGCGATGGCTCAGGGCGAGAACAGCCTGTTCGGCGCCGTTTTCGCAAGCGGCATTCAGGATTTCGTCGAGCAGAGGTATGAGCGCGGTGTTGCCTTCGAGCGAGTAACGCTTGGTGCCGATGTAGCGAGAGTGAATGGTCTGCTCGAAAACGTCGGCGCGGACGAGCTGGTCGAGGACGTGTGCGCGATCAATGGGAGCAGCGAGCTCGGACTCCATGCGCTCCTGTATCCAGTGGCGTCTCTCGGGATCAGGGATGTGCATGAACTCGACGCCGATGGTGCCGGAGTAGATGCGGCGGGCTGCATCGGCTTCGTCGCCAGTCAGCTCGAGGTCGGGATGGGCGAGGGGAGCAAAGTGTCCGACCGGATCGAGGTCGGCTTGCAGATAACCCCAGCGGCGGAACGAATCGAGGATACGCTCCTGTTTTTCGGTATCAACGTTGGTCAGTAGGGTCGACAAGGATGACAAACTCCCTAGGCATGGCAGCAGGTGTTGCGCCGGGCGGTCGTTCGAAGGCCTATTGTGTATTGATTCCCTACCCGGGAGACGGATGCGCCGATGCACCCCGTTTCGGGAAACAACAGGACAACAAACCACTTAGTATATCGAAACGGGAGAGGGATTCGGTAAGCTGAGGGATTGCTGTTTGGCTGTCTTCGGGGGTAAGCATGAATGGTCGGCGAGCGTGTCGCGGTTTCGCGGTTTCGATGGTTGTGAGCTGGGGGGTCGTTTTCGCGTGGGCAGCAGACTCGCCGAAGGACCGGCAGGCGACAGATCCGAAGTCGATCAGCTCTCTGGCAAATTCTGCGGCAAGGCCGGTGCCGGTCGAGAACCTGTTTTATAGCCGGCGGGTGAGTTCGCCGTCATGGTCTCCGGATGGGGGGAAGATCGCGTTCACCACGAACCTTACTGGCCGGGCGAACCTGTGGGTTGTCAATGCCGAGGGCGGGTGGCCGATTCAGCTGGCGGTGTCAGATGACCGGCAAAACGGCGAGGTGTGGTCGCCCGACGGGAAGTGGATCGCGTATGAGCAGGACTTCGGCGGGAACGAGTATTACGACCTGTTCGAAGTGCCGAGTAACGGCGGAGCACCGGTGGACCTGACAAATTCATCGGAGATCTCGGAGACGGGGCCGCTGTTTTCGCCGGATGGGAAGGCGATTGCACTTAACTACAAGCCGAAGACTGCTTCAGCAACTGATGTAGCTGTGCTGGACTTGAACACACGCGCCGTGCGTAACCTGACCAACGAGAAGACGAAGGACCACGAATGGAACGTAGTGACCTGGAGTCCCGATGGAAAGCGCCTTCTGGCCGGTCGCTTTAATGCCGCGTTCTCTAATTCCAGCGTTTACCTGATCGACGCAGGCTCGGGGCAAGTAGAAGAATTGACACCGCATAAAGGTGAGGTTGTCTATATCGGTTCGGCAATTTCGCCTGATGGAAAGCTGGTCATGATCTCGTCAAACGAGAAGGGCGGATTTGCGAATGTTGGGGTCCTCGATATCGCCAGCAAGCAGATCAAGTGGCTGACGGATACGCAGTGGGAGGCTGCCTCAGGAAGCTTTTCACCCGATGGCCGACTCGCCAGCTACGTGATTAATGCAGATGGATTGCAGACCGCCTATCTGTACGATCTGAAGACACCGAAGGCCACAGCGGTGGCCATGCCACCGGGATTGACCGATCTAGCAGGGACTCCAAATGCTTTCGCCCCGAGGAGCAACTCGCTGCTGTTGCAGTATCAGAGCTCACAGCGACCGTCGGATCTATGGGTATACGACATCGCATCGCAAAAGCCCAGGCAATTGACGTACTCGGCGGTGGCAAGCCTGAATCCCGAGAGCCTTCCAGCGGCGCAGCTGGTGCACTACAAGAGTTTTGACGGGAAGATGATCAGCGCGTTTCTGTGGATGCCGTTCAACCTTAAGCGTGACGGCAGCAATCCGGGTATCGTGCTTCCGCACGGCGGCCCCACCGGACAGACTACGGATTATTTCAATTCCACGGCCGCGGCGCTCGCATCGCGCGGCTACATTTGTATCGCTCCGAACGTGCGCGGATCGACAGGTTACGGAATCGACTTCCAGAAGGCCAACTTCCAAGACTTGGGCGGTGGAGATTTGCAGGACGAGGTGTATGCGACGAAGTTCCTGATCGATACCGGATATGTCGATGCCAATAAGATTGGAATCACGGGCGGTTCCTACGGCGGGTTCATGACACTGATGGCTATCGGCAAGACCCCGGATGTTTGGGCCGCGGCGGTTGAGCAGTACGGAATCATAGACTGGTACACCATGCTTCAACATGAGGATCCCTCCCTTCAGGAGTACGAGAAGTCACTTCTGGGCGATCCGGTGAAAAACAAGTCAGTGTACGATGCGACCTCGCCGATCAAATACATTCGCAATGAGAAAGCGCCCCTGCTGATCCTGCAGGGTGAGAACGATATTCGTGTGCCAAAGGAAGAAGCCGAGCAGGTTTACGACATCCTCAAGAAGGAAGGCCGCACCGTCGAAGCACACTATTACCCTGCTGAAGGTCATGGGTTTGCCAAGCGCGAGAACCAGATCGATGCGCTGCGGCGCACGGTGGCGTGGTTCGACAAGTATCTGAAGGGCGAGAGCCAGGCCAAATGACGTTGGGCTCTTTGTCTAAGGAAGACCGCATCTGCGTGCTTACCGGCGCTGGCGTCAGTGCGGAAAGCGGGCTGCCTACGTTTCGCGGAGTGAATGGGTTGTGGCGCGGATATCGGGTGGAGGAGGTGGCGTCTCCGGAGGCGTTCTCGGCTGATCCAGCAATGGTTTGGCAATTTTACTCGGAACGCCGGCAGAGACACGCGACGGTGAAGCCGAATCCGGCGCATTTTGCGCTGGCGGAGTTGGAGCGCTGGCTGGGGGATCGGTTTTTCCTCTGCACGCAGAACGTCGATTCGCTGCACGAGCAGGCCGGCTCTCAGCGGGTTGTGCACATGCATGGGCGGATCATGTGGTCGCGATGTTCGGACCCGCGCTGCGGGTCGGAGCCGTTCGAGGACGGGCGAGCGTACCCGCGGCGGGAGGAGATTCCGCGCTGCGAACAGTGTGGCGCGCTAATTCGTCCTTATGTCTGCTGGTTTGGCGAAGTCCCGTTTGAGATGGAGTTGATTCTTCATCAGCTCGGAGCGGCGACTATGGTGCTCACGATTGGCACATCAGGAGTGGTGGAACCGGCGGCAAGCTTCGTGCGCATGGCCCGGCGGAATCGGGCGCAAACGGTTTACGTGGGGCCGGAAGAGCCAGCGAATCGGGCCTTCTTCGACGAGGTGGTGGAGGGGAAGGCGGGCGAGGTGTTGCCGGGATTGGTGAGCGAATTGGGGAAGGGTGCTTGGTAGGAAGTGGCGGGGGTTCTAACCCACAGTTATCGATTCGTTTTCCAATCCTTCCACTGTCCGCCAGAGGCAAACTATGGGACTGGCTTCAATGTGCAGCTCATCGAGCCGGAAGCCACATGGCCATGCTGCAGTCCTAAACCACTCGCGTAGCAGGATCAATTATCCAGATATTCCGAATTCCCCTTGAGCGATAGTCGCTTAGCCGTTCGTTGTGTCGGGAAATGCGATCTTCGGGAGAGAGAATCTCGATGACCGACATCGGAGCGCAGGTAAGAATCTGTTCTGCGGGACGGTTCCGCGAAATTAGCCGTTCCTGGACCTCCCCGTCCATGCAGTCGTCGTCTGGGCGGCGGTAGCTAACCAATATCGAGCGACGCTAACTCTAGCGAATGAAATATCCGGTGATGTGGTAGGCCGCGTAGGCGGAAACGTAAGCCACGACGGTCATGTAGGCGAACTGAGCGGCGGGCCAGGTCCAGCTATTGGTCTCGCGACGCACGACGGCCAGCGTCGACATGCACTGCATGGCGAAGGCGAAGAAAACCAGCAGGGCGACAGCTCCTGGCAGGGTCAATTCTTGGCGCAGAGCCATCTGCAGGTCGAACGAGTGGACCTCCGCGTCGATTCCGTTCAGTGTACCGAGCGTCGCAATGATGACTTCTCGCGCGGCCAGAGAAGTAACCAACCCGACGCCTATTTTCCAGTCGAAGCCGAGGGGCCGAATGACGGGCTCGATGGCATGGCCGACCGAGGCAACCCAGCTATCCTGGATTGCAGGCGGCTGGCCGTTGTGCATGGGGAAATTCGTCGCGGCCCACAGCACGATTGAGATCAGCATGATTACCGTGCCGGCGCGATACAGAAAGGCTTTGCCGCGATCGACGAGGCGTAAGCCAAGCGAGGCGGGCATGGGCCAGCGGTACGGCGGCATCTCGAGGATGAAGGGCGCGTCCTTGCTGCGAAGAATCGTAGATTTCAGAATCCGCGCCGTGAAGACCGCCATCAGGAACCCCAACACGTAGAGACCGAGCATGGCCGCTGCACGCGTGCTGAGAAATGGTCCGAGCACAGGGCGGCCGGGAATGAACGCTGCGATCACCATGGTGTAGACAGGCAATCGTGCCGAGCAGGTCATGAAGGGCGCAATCAGGATGGTGGCGATGCGGTCGCGCTTGTTCTCGATGGTACGCGTGGCCATGATGGCCGGCACCGCGCAAGCGTAGGCAGACAGCAGTGGGATGAAACTTTTGCCGTTCAGTCCGACGCGCGACATGGTGCGGTCGGCGATGACGGCTGCGCGCGCGAGATACCCCGAATCTTCAAGAATGCCGATGACCAGAAACAGCAGCAGAATCTGAGGCAAAAAGACGACGACCGATCCGGCTCCCTTCCAGACGCCATTGATGATGAGGGAGCGGAGCATGCCGTCAGGCAAAATGGCTCCCACTCTCGCGCCGGTGGCGTCGAGGAAGCCTTGCAGAATGTCCTGCAATGGCTTGCCGGCAACAAAAATCATCTGGAAGACAGCAACGATGACGGCAAGGAAAATCAGGGGTCCCCAAACTCGATGCAGAAAGATGTTGTCGAGTCGCTTGGTCCAGACCGGTGTTGCCGGGCGGCGATAGTTGGCGGTCTCGCCGACGCGAACGGCCCACTCGCGCACGCTGCGAGTGCTACCGACTACCGGCAACTCCAGCGGCTCAGGAGGAGACGAGGTGGCAGACAGGAAATTCCTTACAGCCTCGAGCCCTTCTCCGGTGGTCGCGCTGACGAGGGCAACCGGCGTTCCCAACTCGCGCGCGAGGGCGAGGACATCGACTGCTCCCTTCTGTCGCTTCAGTTCGTCCGCCATGTTTAGCAAAACCAGTGTCGGAAGACCGAGCGCTATGACACGTGCAGCCAGCACGAGATGGGTATTCAGGTTGTTGGAATTGAGGACGACGATGACCGCATCGGGACGGGGCATGCCCGGCATTTTGCCTTGCAGTACCTCCACGGCGACACGCTCGTCTTCGGATTTCGGATGGAGACTATAAATGCCGGGAAGATCGATGAGCGCAACCTCTTCGCTCAAGGGGTTACGCATATACCCGACATGATGCTCGACGGTGACGCCGGGGAAGTTGGCAACTTTCTGTCGGAGTCCAGTGAGACGGTTGTAAAGGGTAGTCTTACCGGAATTGGGAGGACCTACGACGGCAACGGTTCGGACTCCGGCTGCATTCTGCTCCTCCGGGCGTGCCACAGCATGACACGTCATCGCCGGACCTCCGTTAGGTTAATCACCGAATGCTGCAACGCCGACCAGGGATACTTCGATATAACGCGAGAGCTCGCGGCGGAGAGCCACTTCCGTCCCTTCGACCCGATAGACCCGAGGATCACCCCCGGGGCCGCTGCGCTCGACGCTGACTTCCAGGCCCGGCACAAAACCCAGATTCATCAGATGTTCGGCGATGGAGTGGTCGAGGCGCAATTCCCGCACAATGCCCCGCTCGCCGACCTGAAGATCCGCCAGAGCGCCGTTGCCCTGCGCGTGCCGGTGCCTGCGGCCGAATATGAAGTTGAAAATCATTTTCAATTCCAACTCTATTCTAACCCCTTCTCAATTTCTGACAACGACCAAAGTCACACCTGATTGTGACAAGCGAACATGGTGGGGAAGAATATCGGGAATATGGCGCTTTGAGCCATTCCTCTTTGCTTGTGGCACACTGGTGAAATCGTCACTGCCGGAAGGAGCTTCGGATGTTAGGCCTGAGCGATATGGCCAGCCGTATTGTGCAGTCCACGATTCGCACTATGTCTGTGGAATGCGAGAAGGTAGGCGGCGTTAACCTGGCGCAGGGTGTGTGCGACACGGAGGTCCCAGCGGTCGTTCGAAAAGCAGCAGAGGCGGCAATGGAAGCAGGTCATAACCAGTACACGCGGGCCGACGGGATCGCCAGTCTTCGTCAAGCAATCGCCGGCAAGCTGCTGAGACAGAATGGGATAGCGGCTGATCCCGAGAGCGAGATTCTGGTGACCTCGGGGGTGACCGGGGGATTCGACTCTTCGTGCCGTGCGCTGCTGAATCCGGGGGATGAGGTCATCCTGTTTGAGCCGTACTACGGCTACCATTACGCGACCCTGGCCAGCCAGTATTGCAAACCGGTGCTGGTGCCGCTTGATCCGCCAGATTATTCGCTGGCAGCAGACCGTCTCGCTGCGGCGATCAACCCGAAGACGCGAGGGATTGTGGTCAATACGCCGGCCAATCCGTCAGGGAAAGTGTTTTCCAGGGGTGAACTGGCCAAGATTGCCGAGATTGCAACGCGCCATGATCTGTTCATCTTCACCGACGAGATTTACCAGCACTTCGTCTATGACGGACAGCGGCATCTGAGTCCAGCTTCCCTGCCCGGTATCGCCGAGCGAACGATTACCATCTCAGGATTCTCGAAAGTCTTCAGCATTACCGGATGGCGCATCGGCTACGTGTACGCATCCGCAAAATGGACTCCGGCGATCAATTACTTCCACGATCTCACCTATGTCTGTGCGCCGTCGGCATTGCAACACGGTGCCGCCGCCGGTCTGGAGCTTCTACCGGATTCGTTTTATAGCGACCTTATCGACGAGTATCAGCACAAGCGCGAGATGATTTGCGACGCACTGCGTGAAGCTGGGCTGGAGCCCAGCGTTCCGGCGGGGGCGTACTACGTGCTGGCAGATGCGTCGGCGGTTCCGGGAGCGGACAGCATTGAGAAGGCGATGAATCTGCTCCATCTCACCGGCGTGGCATGCGTGCCAGGAGAGGCCTTCTTCCAAGGGGGAAGAGGCGAGCATCTGCTGCGCTTCTGCTTTGCCAAGACGACTTCCGATCTGGCAAATGCGTGCGAACGGCTAGCGCGGTTGCGGCAGGAGGCGCGGCGTTGAGATCCGCCGCGCATGCACATCGGCGGGGTCGGAGCCTGTTCGATTAGAGATCGCAAATGCCGGGGCTGAAGCCATCGGTTATTTTGGGACGCGCATTTCACCGGCTCGAAAAGCCGGTGCTCCCCCGGGGCTATCCAGACCTTTTAACGAAATGCCACATTGCGCCGCGCAAATAACACGCGCGAATACGTGGCATAAATAGTTTGAATTTCACAGGACCGCGAAAAGCCTGTATTCCTAGAACAACCACCAGAAACATTCGGCCAACGCAGCCGGCGCGTTGGTATTTTCTGGTTGAAACGGATGGTACGCGGGGCGCTTCACACTACTCCCGGCCGATTGCTAGGAGAGGGCGTTGCGCCGTCACACGCAACAAACATGTCGAGCCCGACTTTTGATCCTGCGCTGCGGAGTTACTACAAAGAAGAGTCAGATCGGGTTCGACGCGATTTTGAAAGCAAGGCTTCGGGCAAGGCCTGCATTCAGGGGCGCGCACAGTTGGCGGACAAGCTGGTCTTCCACCTGTGGCCCCAACAGAATGCCTTCTCTCCAGGCTCAGGAGTTGCCGTCGTGGCGCTGGGCGGTTATGGCCGCCAGGCGCTCTATCCGCATTCGGACATCGACCTGCTTTTTCTCTGCGAGACGGAAGGCTTGCGCGCAGGCGCGAAAGATCCTGTGCGCACCATCTGCCAGGAACTTTGGGACACGGGGTTGCGGGTCAGTCCTACAACTCGCACGCTGGACGATTGCAGCCGATTCGATCAGGAGAATGTTGAGTTCACGATTTCGTTGCTGGACTGCCGCTTTCTGATCGGCGACGAACGACTGTTCGCCCGCCTGCGCGATAACATCGTGCCGCAGTTAGTGGCGCGCGAATCCAACCTGCTGATCTCACGACTGGTTGAGGTCACGAACAGCCGGCATCAGAAATTCGGGAAGACCATCTTTCACCTGGAACCCAACCTGAAGGACGGCCCAGGAGGGCTGCGGGATTTTCACATCACTCGTTGGGTGACGCTGATCGGCGAGTTGGCGAGCAATCGGGAGTGGCCGGCTTCGCTGCAAATCCAACAGAACTCGGATGACGACAGCGTGCTGGATGGCATGGAGTTCATGTCGTCAGCGCGCTGTTACTTGCACTACCGCAGCGGCCGCGATGAAAACATTGTTTCGTGGGAAGCTCAGGAGGATCTGGCCGGACGCGGCGTGGGCAGCGCGGAGGGCCCGATCTCGTCGGCAGAGTGGATGCGCCTGTACTTCCGTTACGCAAAAACTCTGTATCGCAACGCGCGGCAGGTGCTGGACCAGACAACGGCGTCCCGTTCGGCACTGGTGCGGTCGTTTCGCCGCTGGCGGTTCGGGGTCTCGAACGACGAGTTCTCGGTAGTGGACCGGAGGGTTTACATCCAGCAATCGGCGGGCGCGCGCGATCCAGAGGTGGTGTTGCGCCTGTTCATCTTCATGGCGCGGCATGGTCTGCAACTCGCCATAGAAACGGAGCGCCGGTTGAACAATGCTCGCCGCGCACTGCGCGATGCCATGCCGCAAGGTGCCAGCTTGTGGCGGTATCTGCGCGAGCTTTTGCTGCAGCCATACGCAGCCGAAGCGCTGCGGGCTATGCACTCCGTGCGTTTACTGTCGCAGGCTGTGCCCGAGTTCGAGACGATCGACTCACTGGTGTTGCGCGACCTCTATCATCGCTACACCGTCGATGAGCACACGTTTCTCACGATCGAAACGCTGCACGAGCTTCCGAAGAACAAGGCGGAATGGCTGGCACCGTTTGCCGAGGTTTTCTCGGAGCTTGAGCGGCCGGAGCTGCTGTTCCTGGCTTTGCTTTTCCACGACACAGGCAAGGGCCTTGCCGGGAACAATCACGTTCACGGAAGCCTGCAACTCGCGCTGCCGGCGGTAGAGCGGTTGGGACTGAGCGCAGAAGACATCAAGACGGTAGGCTTTCTCATCTCCAGCCACCTAGAGCTTTCGTCCACACTGCGGCGGCGCGACATCTTCGATCCAGAAACAGCGCGCGAACTCGCCGGCAAGATGGAGACACCCGAGCGGCTGAAGATGCTGACGCTTATGACGCTGGCCGATATCAAGGCGGTAAATCCGGAGGCGCTCACGCCGTGGAAAACCGAGAGCCTTTGGCAGCTCTATATCGCGACGGCGAACTACTTTAACCGCAGCGTCGACGAAGAACGGTTTCACGCAGAGGTGGCTACCGAACAGGTGGAACGCATTGTCGCGCTGGCACCCAAGGACCGTTCGCCACTGTTGAAGTTCCTGAATGGACTGCCGCAGCGCTATTTGCTGTCGTATTCACCCGAGCAGGTGCTGGGACACTTCGAGATGGCCAAGCGCCTGGGGTCGGAACCGGTGCAGGTCGGCTTGCGCCAGACACGCGACCAGCACGAACTCACAGTGATCAGCGCCGACAAGCCCGGTCTCTTCGCCATGCTGACAGGAATTCTGTACGGCTGGGGAATGGATATTACGAAGGCGAGCGCGCTGTCGAACGAGACCGGGGTGATCGTGGACAGTCTCTACTTCCGTGATCGCTTCCGCACACTCGAACTCAATCCATCCGAACGCGAGCGTTTCAAGAAATCGGTGGTATCCATTCTGAACGGAGAGGCGCCGCTCGACAGGTTGATCGAACCCCGCCTTCGTGCCGACAACAAGCCGGTCAAGCTCAAGGTGGAAACCAAACTGCGCTTTGACGACGGGTGCTCGCCCACCAGCACCATGATCGAAATTACGACACAGGATCGTCCGGGATTGCTGTACACCATCAGCTCAACTCTTGCGGGCGAGGGTTGCAGCATTGAAGTCGCGCTGATCGACACCGAAGGTGCAATGGCGCACGACGTGTTCTATCTGACTTCGAGTGGCATGAAGCTGACTCATAATCAGCAGCGCGAGGTAGAGTGGGCACTTACGACGGAGCTGAGCGAAACGCTGCCGGCGAGCTGGTAAGAAGCGACTAGCAACAGGCAGTTTGCATTTAGAGCATTCTCCCCGTAAAACGCCAAATTCTCGCATATGATTCTGTGGTTTCGCATCGAATGCCTCACCTGCTTTGCGGCAGCATGACAGGATAGGTTTCGCGCGCACCGACCGGGCTGATTGTTGTGAATCGCAATTCGGCTCGCATGTCCTGCTCTGCAAGATGTGCCGTCACGCGCTCTTTCACTTCCTCGCGATTGATGTTTTCGCGCAAGAACATCAAAACCGACGGACCCGCGCCGCTCAGCGCGACGCCATTTACTCCCTCGCTTCCTGAAAGTGCGCTCAGTACCGGTAACAGAGGACACAGTTGCGCACGGTAGGGATGGTGCACGCGATCGCTGAGCGCCTCCGCCAGCCACTCTCCGTGGCCCTGAGCAAACGCGAGCACCAGCAGCATGGCGCTTTGAACGTTGTGGATGAGATCGACGCGGCTATAAAGACGCGGAAGGACCCGGCGAGCTTCCGACGTGGCAAGGGGCGTTTCCGGAATCGCGAGCAGCAATGGCCACTCCACGGCAACCGGAATGGGCAACACGTGTATAGCAGGAACCGAGCCTCCGCGCGACGGAGACAAGGTGCGCGCCAGCACGACTCCCCCATGCCAGCAAGCTGCTACGTTGTCGGGATGGCCTTCGCATGCGGAAGCCTCAGAGACGATGCGCTCGTTGTCCCAATCCAGACCGCCGAAGCTCGCGGCAAGCGCCACGCTGGCCAGCACCGCCGCCGCTGACGAGCCACAACCCATGCCGAGCGGTATCTCGTTATCGAGACGAATCGCGAGCGGGGTAACCGGCCGGCCTTCGCGCTGCAGCAGCGAGGTGTAGGTGTCGACTATGAGGTTATTGGGCAGCTTGCCACACAGGTCGGCGTTGCGACCGTGAGCGTCGATGGAGAAGTCGACCGCGGGGCGGGCTTCAACCGTCAGTCCGAAGTCAAACGCCAAGGCGGCTGCATCGAAGGCCGGGCCAAGGTTAGCCGACGTGGCGGGAAAGAACAGGCGGAATGGCATCCCCGAGGGATCAGCCATGGCGCTCGGCTTTCTCGTGAGCTTGGAGGGCACCGAGTACGGCATCCGCGCTCGCGTCCAGCACGACGGGCGCGCGCTGCTGCAATTTGGTCAGCGACTGGAACTCGGAGTCTGCCATGCGCGGCACCGAGAGCTCGCCGCGATGGAAGTTGATGGTGTACTCGGGATCTTTCAGCACATGGCCGGTCAAAATCAGCACCACGGACTCGGACTTGCTGACGAATCCGGTGCGAACGAGCTTTTTGAGCCCCGCCAGAGTCACCGCGGAGGCAGGTTCGCAGCCGATACCGTCGGCTCCGATCTCCGTTTTGGCCACTGCAATTTCAGCTTCACTTACCTGCTCGACGCAGCCATTGGTCGCCTGTAGAACTGCCAGCGATTTCCGCCAGGAAGCGGGATTGCCGATGCGAATGGCAGTAGCCAGCGTCTCGGCCTCGACCGGCACCAACTCCCTGCCGGCCTTCTCATGCACCGTTCGGTACAGGGGATTTGCGCCTTCGGCCTGGATGACCGAGATCTTCGGCACGGAATCGACAAAGCCCAGGCGCTTCATCTCGAGGAACGCTTTTCCCAGCGCCGAATTGTTGCCCAGATTACCGCCGGGAACGACGACATGGTCAGGCACGCGCCAGTCGAGTTGTTCCAGCAGCTCGATGGCCGCGGTTTTCTGCCCTTCGAGCCGATAAGGATTGACGGAGTTCAGCAGATAGATGGGATATCGCCGAATGATGTCATTGAGCACGCGCACGCAACCGTCGAAATCGGTGCGTAGTTGGCAGGTGAGGGCTCCGTAGTCGAGCGATTGCGAGAGCTTGCCCCAGGCGATTTTGCCCTCGGGAATAATGACCAGACTGCGCATGGCTCCGCGCGCGGCATAAGCGGCCATGGAAGCTGAAGTATTACCGGTAGATGCGCATGCCACCCAGTGGAAATTGTTCTGGCGAGCGAACGAGATCGCGACTGTCATGCCGGTATCTTTGAACGATCCCGTGGGATTCATGCCCTGGTGCTTCGCCCGAAGGTGGTCGACACCAGCCGCGCGGGCACAGCGCGGCAGATCGTAAACCGGGGTGTTCCCTTCCCGCATGGTGATGGCCGATGACCAATCGTCCAATTCAGGAAGCACTTCGCGAAAGCGCCACACGCCGCTAGAATCCAGGGCCTGGTTCGAAGTTCTCCGCTCGCGCCAGATTGCTTTCAATCTGTCAGCATGGAAATCGTCGTTCCCGCTCCAGCCGGGAAAATTCACTTCCAGCAGCTCGCCGCATCGCTTGCAACGGAAATCGGGGGCAAGGTCGCCGGCAGTCGCACCACAACCGATGCAGCGAACGATGTAGCTGCCGCGAGAGATACGATTTGCATCGACTGCTTCCATGCGATGACTCGGCTCTTCCGGATATCTGTTAATTGTAAGTTACGATACGGAAATTCGTGGTCATGCGCACGCCCAATGCGGAAGAAAACACAAAGGGAGGAGCGGCGACTCCTCCCTATTCTGTCGAATGCGCTCGAAATGCCAGAGAAGCTTTCGCTAATCCGGGACCCTCGATCGGCCCTTATTCGACGTACGGCTTCCACTCGCCGTCTTTGGTTTCCATTAGAACGACGCTGGCCTTGATCGGTGCAGCACTGTAGAAGTCCACGCCATAGCTCTTGATCAGCGTTCCGCGGTCCCAGGTGTTGAAGCTGTGCACTAGATCGCCGGAAGCATCAAATTCCTTGCCCAGACGATTGGGCTCCCACTTCCAGGTGTAATCGACTTTTGCCAAGTGTGGCTTCACCATAAAGATTTTGTCGATTTGGACGAACTTGCGCGTGGCCAGCGGTACCGAGTACATGACGTAGCCGTCCGTGCTCTTGCCCTTCTCCACGCCGGGGATGTCGCCGAGCAACTTCTGGCCCGCAGGGGTCACAGTCGCAATGATGGTGTTGTAGCTCTTCTGCTTGACCTCCAGGATGCCCGCCTTGGCCAGCAGCTTGTAGTGCGGGTCGTTGGGCTTTTCATTCACGCTGGAAACGACGGTTCCGACGCTGAAGGTGATCTTCCCTTCGCCCTGCGCTTTCAGGATGTTGTTGATGGCGACTTTGGCAACGGGCTCGGTCAAAACCTCGCGGGCCGTTTTGAAGAAGTAGAAGATCGTGCCACCCACCACGGCGACCAGGGCAAGCACCATGATAAACACGCCGAGGTAGGAGGACTTCTTCTCCATTTCCACTTCGGCGGCGAAGAGTTCGGGCTCGTGTACGGTTTCCGTAGAAGGTTTGCTGGATTCTGTGACTCCGGGATCGGTTACGGTGGGCATCGCTTCACACCTCCGCTACTCCTTCAGAGTAAGAACTGGATAAACAAACTCGCAGTGAGCGGCGTCACAGCGGAAAGTGAGGGGTGAACGTTGCCGAAGGCGCTGAAAATGAGTCGCTTAAGGCTGTTGCAGCACACGGCAGGAGTAGGTTTTGATGACCATCCAGACCGGCTTTCCGCGTTCCAGGACCAGCGCTTCGCAAGCGCTCGGCGTGAGATGAACCGCAAATTGCTGACCACAGTCCACTACGGCGACCACAGTTACGTCGCGGCGATCTAGCGAGGTAATCGTTCCCTTTAGCACGTTTCTGGCGCTTAGACCGGCGGGCATTTCAGTGGCCAACAGGATGTCGCCGGCACGCACGCCGACTCGCACGCGATCGCTTGATCTACGAGTCAGCGGAACTTCCAAGGCGGTCTCAGAGTTGCCGATGCGGCACGTCATGGTTCCATGCTCTTCATGCGAGCTGACGACTTGGCACTCAAAGATGTTCTCGAATCCAGCCAATTGCGCAATCGATTCGAAGCGCGCGCGGGAAAGCACTTCCTGTGGCGTGCCCTCGGCAAGAATGCGGCCCGCCTCGATGACCAGAACAAGACTTCCGAGCGCATACACTTCCTCAAGTTCGTGGGTGACACACAAGACCGGAACGGCGTGACAAGCGTTCCAGCGGCGAAGATCGTCGAGAATCCTGGACCGCGTTATCGCGTCGAGCGCTGTCAGCGGCTCGTCCAACAATAAGGCTTTTGGACGAGTGACGAGCGCTCGTGCAAGAGCTACTCGCTGGCGTTCGCCGCCGGACATCTGGGACGGACGCCGATCGAGAATATGCATGATGCCGAACGATTGGGCCACTTCCTGCGTGCGAGTGTCTCGTTCCTGTGGCGGAAGCGTATTAATCCCATACTCAATGTTCTGACGGGCATTCATGTGGGGAAATAAGGCGAGGGTCTGAAAGAGGTATCCGACGTGACGATCACGAGTTGGGACGTTGATATTCGCCTGTGCATCAAAGAGGACTGCGTCGCCGATCGAAACGAGTCCCGCATCCGGATCTTGCAGCCCGGCGATGCAGTTCAGGACGCTGGTCTTACCTGCTCCCGAAGGTCCGAACAGAACTGTGAAGCCTGGGGTGAGCGTGAACTGCACATCGAGTGAAAATCCCGGGGGTGGTGCTGTAGAAGCACCGGCGAACTGTTTGCGCAAGGCAACCGTTAGAGTGGCGGTCTCGGACTTCGCTAGGGCGCTTACTGCCATTCCCACAGACTCCATTTTGTGTGACGACGCAGTCCGAACAGAACCGCCAGCAACACAAAGCAGCTCACCAGCAGCAGGAACGCAGTCTGGTTGGCGACGGCGTAGTTGAGCGCCTGCACCTGGTCGTAAATGAGAATGGAAGCGGTTTGCGTGGCGCCGGGAATGTTGCCACCGATCATCAGCACAACCCCGAATTCGCCGAGTGTGTGCGCGAAGCTAAGGACCAGTCCGGTGAAGACGCCGGGAATACCGAGCGGCAGGACGATCTTCCAGAAGCTTCGCCAGGAAGACGCACCAAGAGTGGCCGATGCCTGTAGCAACGTTCGATCGACTGAGGAAAAGGCGGCCGCGATTGGCTGCACGGCGAACGGTAGGCTATACAGCACGGAGCCGATCACGAGACCGCGGAAGGTGAAGGCAAGACTGCCGCCCGTCAGCACGTGATACCAGCGGCCGATGGGACTCAACGGGCCGATGGCGGTCAGCACGTAAAAGCCGAGCACGGTCGGCGGCAACACGATGGGTAGTGCCACGACCGATTCGACCAGGAATTTCCAGCGCGAACGCGACATCGCCAGCCAATAGCCCAGGGGCAAAGCGATCACGATGAGGATCAGGGCCACCACCACCGCCAAGCGCAGTGTGAGTGCGAGTGCCTGAAGGATCATGGCTGTACCGGCGGAGTCAGTCCGTACTTCTGCAGTGTGGCGGCGGCTTCGACCGAGAGCACGAAGTCGAGAAACGCCTGCGCAGCTTTCTTGTTGGTCGAGCGCGACACGATTCCAACTGCCTGCCGCAATTCCGGATAAGCCTCTTGCGGTACCTCCCAGTACTTACCTGCCGAAACCATAGCGGGGGAGCGGGCCAGCGACAGCGCAATCAGTCCGGCCTGCGCATTGCCGGAATGTACGAACTGCGCTGCCTGGCTCACGCTTTCGCCGAACACAAATTTGGCGGAGACTATGTCCTTCAAGCCGTAGTGTTCCAGTGCAGCGAGCGCGGCCTTGCCGTACGGAGCGTGTTGCGGATTGGCGAGGGCAATGCGGGTCACGGAGCTCTGCATGAGCGAATCCATCTTTAACTGTTTCGGATTGAAAGGGGCAGCAGTGGGCACCCACAGTACGAGGTGTCCCACCGCATAGGTCCGCACGGAAGCTGCATCCAGCGCGCCGGAAGCTGCGAGTTTGCGAGGATATTCTTCATCGGCTGAGAAAAAGATGTCGAACGGCGCACCGGCTTGGATCTGGGAAAACAAGTTTCCCGAGGCGCCAAACGAGAGCGTCACCTTGGTCCCGCTAGCAGCCTGGAATTCTTGCGCGAGCTCGCTCAGCGCAAAGTTGAGGTCTGCGGCTGCCGCTACGGTGATGGATTGCGCGGCCGAGTGCCCTGCGAATATCGCCACCGCTATTACGAGTAGCCCAAGCCTACGCATCTTCATCCAATCTAGATGAATGGTCGACCACCTACACTCTGGAGTTAGACATTATTTCGCGGCAGCACATCCGACGAAAGTGCCATATCGCCACCATTTTCGGTTTACCGCTTGACCGGCCGTGCCAATCCTGTCAGAGTAGCAAGCGATGCCTTCCGGGGATGACGCGCAGCTCTGGCCGCCCTACGCTGAGTGAATTGTTTGCGACAATTTTATGATTCGTATTGAGGTTACGCTCAACGCCGATCCCGATGCCATTAGTCCAGTCGTGGAAGGCATAATGGAAATGGCGCGCCGGATGGAATGCGCTTCCGGCAAAGAGTTTGAGGTTGAAACCGCCCTGCGAGAAGCCCTCGCGAACGCAATTCTCCACGGCTGCAAGAACGATCCGACGAAGAAAGTGCAGTGTTGCGTAGCCTGCGATGAACAGCGCGGATTGCTGATCATCGTGCGAGATCCCGGCTCAGGTTTTGAGCCCACCGAAATCCCCGATCCGCTATGCGGGGAGAACATCTATTCCAATCACGGCCGAGGTATATACCTGATTAATCAGTTGATGGATGAAGTCCGTTTCGAGCGAAACGGGACGGAAATCCATATGCGCAAGTACTAACGCCAGTTACCAGTTGTCACCCGTCAGTTCTCTGTAAAAACACTGCTGCGCAACTTTTGTCTCTGTCCGTATACCAAGAAGCTACGGCAGAGAAGCCTGATCGGATCGGCTAATATGGCGTTAGCTGACTGCTTTTTATCCGCCCGGACGCGAGAGAACGTGGGCGAATCGTTCCTTCAGGCCAAGGAACGGGGTCTCCAGCCAACGATACGAGATTGCCGCCATAGCGATGGTGGCTGCCAGCGCGACGAGTACGCGCAAGGTGTAACGCAAGAGGCTCGCGGTCTGGTCGTGAACGGAGTAATCGGAGATCAGCAGGCCAAGAACGTGAAACACATACAGGCCGTATGAAATACGGCCCAAATAGACGAGGATTCGATTGCTCTTTCCCCCACCGTTGTGCAGCACCGCAAGTAGAACCAACGTACCACCGATGGCTATCGACGGGTAGCCCAGCACGATTCGCGTCGTGGTGATCGGATCGTCCTTGATGCCGAAGTAAAGACTACCCAGCACTAAACCAGTCACGCCAGCAATCAGAGTGGCACCACGCGCGAGCTTAGAAAGTCTCGGAACCTCTCCCTTCAACAACACTGCCAGAAGGATTCCCAGCGCGATCGGGTCAAGCTGAACGAACGTATTGCACCAAACATCACTTTCGCCGGCATGCATATGGCCGAGATAGACTCGCGCGAGACTCGCTGTCGCGAGCAGCAGGCCAGCGCAGATCAACAATCCTGTTTCCGTCACCCGGCGCACCACCGTGGGCCAGGTAATGTAGAACTGCTCCTCGATGGATACGCTCCACAGGGGGAAAATCACCGACGACGGAAAGCCGTGAAATACGATGAACCAGTTACCTGCAAGCAGCGAAAACCACAAGCCGGCGCGCCACGTGACATGTTGGCCAGGAGCAATCCATTGCAAGACCACGGCCAGCGCCAGAAAGGCGAAGTACAACGGCCAGATTCGCAGCATGCGCCGGATGTAGAACGAACGCACATCCAGCGTCCCGATCAGGTCCTTCTCGCGCAGTAGCAACTCTGTGATGAGGTACGAGCTCAGCACGAAGAACAGGCTCACACCGAAGGCGCCTGTGGCTCCGATCCCTGCAAGCAAACCCGCCAGCACCCAGGGCACGCCGAGTTTGGTCCAGAATGATGGCTCGTGCGGAAACGCATGGTGGAGGAACACAATCAGGAAGGCAAAGAAGCGCAGCACATCCAGTTCCGGATGATAGAAGCGCACGGTGGATGTTCGGGCAGTCTCAACCCGAACTTCTGGGCAGGATGTGACGGTTGCAGACAATACTAAATTCTACTAGATGAGGCTGATCGAAAAGACGTTGGCTCCTTCTTAGGCACTTGTCTGGACGCGCACACGATCACAAAGTCGGCCAACTTTCCGACGGCCCGAATTACAAGATACAGACTCCAGGCGCTCAGGAGGACAAGATCTTTGCGAACCTTTCCACCGCCCAATCGATCTCGTCGCGCGAAATCACCAGTGGCGGGGCGACACGAATAACGAGCTCGTGCGTTTCCTTGCAGAGCACCCCCTGCTCTTTCAGCACTTCGCAGAATGGTCGCGCCGGTTTGTTGAGCTCGATACCCAACCACAGTCCCTTACCGCGCGCTTCCTTAATGTGAGGACTCGGAATGGCGCGTAACTTCTCGAGGAAGTAGCTGCCTAACTGGGCAGCGCGTTCGATCAGCTTCTCTTCCACTAGTACGCGTAACGCGGCCCGAGCTACGGCGCAAGCCAGAGGATTTCCGCCGAAAGTGCTGCCATGCTGCCCTGGCTGGAATACGCCCAGCATCGCCTTCGACGCAAGCACCGCCGAGACAGGATAGAACCCTCCTGAGAGGGCCTTACCAATGATCACAGCGTCGGGCCGAATGTCTTCGTGCTGGAAGGCAAAAAGCTTACCCGTGCGACCGAGTCCGGCCTGAATTTCGTCGCAAATCAGCAGGACGCGGTTCGCACGACAGATTTCTGCGGCTAATTTCAGGAAGCCCTTAGGCGGAATGAGGATTCCCGCTTCGCCCTGGATAGGCTCGAGCAGAAACGCGCAGGTGTTCGGCGTAATAGCTTGCTTGAGAGCGTGGGCATCACCAAACGGAATAATCTTGAAGCCAGGAGTGAACGGGCCGAAGCCATCGCGGTAGCTGACTTCGCTGGAGAAGCCCACGATGGTCGTCGTGCGCCCGTGGAAGTTGTTCGCACAGACGATGATTTCTGCTTTGCCCTCCGAAATGCCTTTGATTTTGTATCCCCATTTGCGCGCCGCCTTGATCGCCGTCTCGACGGCCTCGGCGCCTGAGTTCATCGGCAACGCAGCATCGAAGCCGGTGAGATCATGAAGCTCTTTGTAGAGCAACGGCAGTTGATCGTTGCGGAAAGCGCGCGAGGTTAACGTGACCTTGTGCGCCTGCTCGACCATAGCTTCAAGAATCTTTGGATGGCAGTGTCCCTGGTTCACTGCCGAGTACGAGGCCAGGCAATCGAGATAACGCTTTCCCTCGACGTCGTACACCCATACACCCTCAGCGCGTTCAATCACTACGTCCAGCGGATGGTAGTTATGCGCTCCGTACTTCTCTTCCAGCTCGATGAGTTCGTTGGTTCGAGTCATGAGTTCTATAGCTTGCGTCAAATTTCGTCTCCCCATCGTAGTAGCAACCAGCCATCAGCAGCTAGCAACTAGTTTTGCCTTTCGCTCGCTAGTTGCTAGCGGCTAGCTGCGTTTTTAACTCCCCATCGAGCAACATACTCAGCAGCACCATCCGCACATACAGCCCACTCGTCGCTGGGCGAAAAGATAGCGCCCCCGGATCGTCATCCACCGTGCTGTCCAGTTCCGCCCTTCGCGGCAGCGGACGCAGGATCATCGCATCCGGCCACATTTTCCGCAGTACGGTCGAGTCGATACCGTACCGTCGCGAACGCCCAACCGCATGACGCCGGTCCGGACGGATCCGATCACCTAAGATAAAGCCGGGAAACGCATGAATTGCCCACCCGCTCCGACTTCCTCCGTGTCCTCTGTACCTCTGTGGTGAATGATGGTTCCCCCCAGCGTGTCAAACCTCACGTGACCCTGTGACCGCCATCACTTCGCTTTGGGTATCAAGTGGGCAAAAATCAAACCATCGTTCGGTGCCTGGTGGATGTCCCCACCGCAACGTAATTCCATTCGCGACGGCGATTGAAGGTGAGGAACTTGCAGCTTTCGCAACTGACGCTCCGCGTCGTCGCCAAGGAACAAAAGCATGGCAAAAGGTTCGGTTCAAATCGTAGTGGAGCGATGTAAGGCCTGTGGTTTCTGCGTAGAGTTTTGTCCGACCCACGTCCTTGCGCTCTCCTCCGCCTTCAACGCCAAGGGCTATCACCCTCCCTACATGGTCCACCCGGAAAAATGCAGCGGCTGCGATCTCTGTGGAATGTACTGCCCCGATTTCGCCATCTTCGGATTCAAACATCCTACTGAAGAGACAGAGAACAAAGACGCCCCGCAGGTCGCTGCCCCCGCACCGCGCGCATGGGAGGTGCAGGATGCACGCTGACCCGGCTGGCGTACTCACCGGCTCCCACTTTCTTGACGGCGATCACGCTTGCTGTGAAGGAGCACTCGCGGCAGGCGCGCGTTTCTCCGCCGGATACCCAATCACGCCGTCGACCGAAGTGGTGGAGCGCTTCGCACAACGCATCCCGACAGTCGGCGGCACCTTCATCCAGATGGAAGACGAGCTCGCTGCCTCGATCGCCATTCAAGGCGCAGTTTGGGGAGGAGCCAAGGCCTTTACCGTGACCTCCGGTCCCGGCTTCTCCCTGATGATGGAGCACATTGGCCTCGCTGCCATGACCGAAACGCCTTGCGTCTTTGTTGATGTGCAGCGCGGTGGTCCATCGACCGGCTTGCCGACGCTGCCCGCACAGGCCGACATGATGCAGGTGCGCTGGGGTTCGCACGGTGACTACGAGATCATCGCCCTCTGTCCCAATTCGCCGCAGGAATGCTTTGACTTGACAGTGAAAGCGTTCAACTTCGCCGAGCAGTATCGCTGCCCGGTGTTTGTGATGCTAGATGAAGTCGTCGGCCACATGACCGAGAAAGTCGTGATCCCACCGCCCGAGCAGATCGAAGTTACACCGCGCCGCTACACCACCGTTCCTCCTGATCAATTCAAGGCTTACGAACCGAAGGAAGACCTTGTACCCGACATGCCGCACACCGGCCAGGGCTATAACGTTCATGTCACCGGGCTCACGCACGACGAGCGCGGCTATCCCAACATGAAACCGGCCGCGCAGGACAAGCTGGTCCGCCGGCTCATGGACAAGATCGTCAGGAATGCCGACGACATCTGCCTGTTCGAAGAAGCGGATGTCACCGACTCCGACTGCGTCGTGGTCTCCTACGGCATCACCTCGCGCGTTGCGCAGCGCGCCATTGAAATGGCCCGCGAGAAAGGCGTGAAGGTTGGTAAGTTCCGCCTCATCACCGCATGGCCCTTCCCCGAGAAGAAGATGAAGGAAGTCGCAGCTCGCACCGACTCCATTGTTGTCGCAGAGATTAATCTCGGCCAGATGGTGCGCGAGGTCGAGCGCGCCGTCGCCGGTAAGGTTCCCGTCCGCTTCGTCGGACACGCCGGCGGCAGTGTCCACAGTCCCGAGGACATCCTGAAGGCCATCATGGAGGTGGGGTGATGACGACCCTTCCCGTGCAGACCAACGTGGTGGAACAGTTCTTGCGGATGGACCGCATCCCGCACATCTGGTGCCCCGGCTGTGGCATCGGGACCAGCGTGAACTCTTTCGCGCGCGCCTTGATCGACGCCAAGATCGACGTCAAGAACCTGGCCATCGTTTCCGGCATCGGCTGCACCGGTCGCGTCGCCGGGTATGTCAACCTCGATTCATTCCACACCACGCACGGACGCGCGCTGCCGTTCGCCACCGGACTCAAGCTGGCGAATCCGAAGCTCAACGTGGTCGTCTACTCCGGTGATGGCGATCTTTTCGCCATCGGTGGCAATCACCTGATTCACGCCGCCCGCCGCAACGTGGACCTTAAAGTCATCTGTGTGAACAACCTGATTTACGCTATGACAGGCGGCCAGACGGCACCCACGACGCCGCGCGAGGTAGTCACGTCCACCAATCCTCACGGAACGTACGATTCGTCCTTCAATCTCCCCTATCTAGTCGAAGCTGCCGGTGCCGTTTATGTCGCGCGGTGGACCACTTTCCACGTGCGCCAAATGGCGCGCACCATGCAGGAGATGTTCAGAAAGCGCGGCTTCTGCTTTCTCGAGGTCATCTCGCCCTGCCCGACGCTCTATCAGCGCCGCAACAAGATGGGCGACGGACTAGACACGATGATCTTCTACAAGGAGCACAGCAAAGTTCGCAACGGCGCGTCCACCAGCGAAGTTTCGCTGAGCAAGGCAGGCGAGATCATCGTTGGCAAGTTCGTCGATCGTGAGCGCGCCGACTACCGCGACCTGATGCACGAGCGATTCTATGAAACCTTGGGAGACCGCTACGTGGAAAGAGAGGCATGCGAATGCGAAATCTAACCGAAATCCGCATCTCCGGGTTCGGCGGACAAGGTGTGATTCTGTCGGCCATCGTCATCGGCAAGGCTGGCTGCATCTTCGAGCACGGCTTCTCGACCATGACGCAGTCGTTCGGACCTGAGGCCCGTGGTGGCGCGTGCAGCGCACAGGTCATCCTGTCGAATGAGCCCATCCTCTATCCTTACGTCACGCGTCCCGACATTTTGGTCACGATGTCGCAGGAAGCATACTCGCTCTTCACGCCGCAACTCAAAGAAGACGGCATTCTCATCATCGAGCAGGACCTTGTGCGTGTGGAAAAGCTGCCGCCGGGCGTGCGCGTTTATGGCGTGCCGGCCACGCGTCTCGCCGAAGAACTCGGCAAGCGCATGGTGCTTAACACAGTGATGGTCGGCTTCTTCGCGGCGGTTACGAATGTGCTCGAGCCCGGGGCAGTTCGCCGGGCAGTTGCCGACTCTGTGCCGCATGCCTTCCGCGAGCTCAACCTCAAGGCATTTGACAAGGGTTTCGAATATGGCACCGAGCACCTGACTGCCGAGGTCGAGAAAGAGGAGCCCGAGATCGAAGTCTCAACCTTGGAACAGTAGCTCCATACCCTTAATTACATGGCAGCACAAAGCCGGCCCAAATTGGCCGGCTTCTTGTTGTCCGCTTGCAGCTCGTAAACCGTCCTCCTAATCCCTCTGATGCTGAAACGTCCTCAACGCGGACACAAATCCCGTCGCCTGGACGATGTCGTTTCCCTGATATGGACGGTCGAGGTCGGCGATCGCCACCAATACCAGCGAGATGAGAAAAGTCAATACAATCACTTGCAGCACATGGAAACGAAAGCTCGACACTCCAAAGAAGCAGGACGCGGCAACCGTGATGATTCCGCCCGCAACCAACACCGCTCGCAGAATTCCCGGCAGCTGTTCCCGGCTGTGCATCAGGCGGATACGGCGATACTCGGTCAACATCCGCAGTTCCTCCATGAATTGATAATTGGCAATCGAGTCCGGACTGGAATGCGCCTGGGCTTGGCCGGCCAGCGTCCACAATCGATTGATGATCTCGGTGGTTTCCCGCGGCACCGACTTTCCCGCCTGCATATCGGGCCACTCCTGACTAATGACAACATGCGCGTATTTTTGACAGAGATCTTGCACTTCCGCCCCGACGGCAGGGTCGATGTCGCCTGTAATTCGCCAAATATTGACTAGCGAATTGGCCTCTTGCTCCGCGTTGGCTTGGGCTGCCTGTAGGTTGTTCCACACACCCGAAAGCATGAAAGCCAGGATCACGGCATAGGTCGTCCCAATCACGGCCACGACAGCGCCGGTAAAGTCGTTCGAATCTTTTCTCGCGTGCGCCGCCGACGAGCGCGTCACAAGGAAGAGGAAGACCAGCGCTGCGATCACACAGGCCGCAATGATGAGGATGTCGAAGAGCAAAGCTTCTTAACACCGCCAAATTCAAAACGTTAGCGGGTATGAGCTTACACCGAAGCGCGCGATCAAAAGTGACGCCTCTTCCAGGTGTATCAGAGTAGTACTGTTTGGATTTGGTCTTTCCCAACTGACAACTGACGACTGGCAACTGCTTCTATCCCACGCGCAAAATTTTATGCTCCGGACATCGCGCGCCGGCGGCTTCGATGAGTTGATCGATCAGGCCGGCTCCGTAGCGAACCAGGAAATATACTCCCGCAATTTCGCGCTCCTGAAGCGTTTTATGCGGAAACAGGGCATTCTCGATCATTGCCGCGTGGCGTGCCAGGACTTGTTGCTTGCGCAACTCCGCCTGTGCCGCACGCTTCTCCAGTCGGCCGACCTGGTAGCGCATCTTGCTGGTTGCGTTTTTGGCGGCGCCGACAAGAGTCTGATCCAGCTTGTGCAGCGATTCGCTGATGCGCTGCATAGCCTCATCGACGGTTCGTATTCCATACTCGAAATCGAGCTTCAGCTCTTGAGGCAGCGAGTGTTTTGCCAACTCTTGGCGCAACTGCGTCTCACCGTGAAACAGGTCTTCCAGGTTGAGCTCATACTTGTTGAGCAGTTTCTCGATCTTCGGCTCCAGCAGCGTTGCGCTCATGCGCGGCAGGATCGGCGTCACCCGGGCCAGCAGTTTTTCGTACACGACGCGAACCTGCGCGAAGTAGGCGATCTCCGCCGGGCCACCGATATAGGCCAGGGTGGGCAGCCAGTAATCCTGCAAGACCGGCCGCAGCAGCACGTTGGGGTTGAAGTTCTGCGGCGCGTCAGCGATCAGGCGCTTCAGTTCCTCCGGCGACAAACGCTGCTTCCGAATCGTGAACTGACCATTCGCACGATGCACCGGAACGCGCGCGCCATCTACCACCGCAAACAGGGGCGTGGACTGCTCCGTTACCTTCACCTGTTCGTGGTAGCCGGCCTGGCTGAGTTCTTTGTTCTGAGCCAACAGCGCCTCGTCTACCTCCGGCGCCCGGTCGATGGCCTCGACAAAAAGAGGTGCGGCAACTTTATGCAACTCCGCATCGGACGGATCGAGAAGAATGAGCCCGTACTGGGAGAAGATTCGCGTGATCAGCCGCGCAAAGGCGCCGGAGAACGTCTCGCTCTCGCGATAATCCTCGCGCAGATATTCCGCAACGGGTGAGTCACCGAGAAGTTGTGCAGCCTGGGCCACAATGTTGTCCGTCCCGGCCGCAAGGCGCACATTCGCAACCGGCGAATCCGGCTTGCCCTCGGTCAGGGCGGTAAACGGCTTGAGACAATACGACGAATCCAGTAGCAGCGCCTGGTTTACCTCGGCGAGATCGTGGTCTTCCGTCGCCATCCAAAAGACCGGCACACACGGCACGCCCGCGTCTTCGACCTGCTTCGCCAGCGACAAGACCGCTGCCGCCTTCAGCAGCGACATCAGTGGCCCGCCGAACAGTCCAACCTGCTGGCCGGTGACAACCGCGTGCGCACCTTCGTGCAGCCGTTCAATGTTCGCCAGCGTCTTCTCCGACGCGCCCCAGGTGCGATTCTGCCGCTCCAACGCATCGGCGACTTGCCGGTGCAAAGGTGTGCCATGGGGCACCACCGCAGCACGGCGGGCGATCTCTTCCGGCTCGAAGGAGTATGGGAAGAAGCGACGAATTTCAGGAGAATGAGAGAGGAAGTCAGCGAAGAGCTTGGTAGTGTGCGGGATCGCGCTGAAAGAGATGCAGTCGGGTATCAAGCCGTCATCTCCCAACAACAGCAGTAAGCTGGGTTCGCCATCACGGTCCTTGCGCTTTCCCGAGAATCTGTATTGCGTATAAGACTAGCAGTCCGACAAAAGGTTTCGATGATCGGCAAGGCGCAGGGATGCAGATTTGCAAAATTGTGTGATGAACCGCCGACAACAAGCCAGCGATTACATCAGAGCCTGGATGAGTATCTTTATATACGCGGAATCCCAGATGCTACGGCCGCCAACGCTGCAAGTTCCCTGCAACGGTCGTCATATGAAAGCCAACTGGGGTGCCCATCCTTTAGCTTCCTTTGGCAAAGGATGGGGTGAGGGTCAAAACTTCATCGACGCTCTCTTGGCCAGCTCCTTCAATCTTCATTACCGAATCACGAATCCGGCTCGGATTCACCAACGCTCTGAGTCCGCCCAGCGAACGCCATAATCCAGCCCAGCCAGCAAAAGGCATTTACGATAACGATGTCAGCTTGGGCCACTGGCCCGAACTGACACTCACGTCGGTTTACAACAGCAAACTCTAACCGCATCGTTCGTGACCGCTATCCACCCTCCCAAGCGGTTCCTGGTGTAAATTGGCGAGATTAGGTCAACTTGGCACGCATAGGAGTTGCAGACCATGAAAGCACGGGAACTGTAGGTCGCCATTCTGTTCGCCATAGGCATTGCCTCACGCAGCAAAGCGCCAGCGCGCGAGGCCGTTTCCCATAAAGACGATCAAAAACAGACGTACATCTGTGGCTTCTGATGCTGATGAATTATGGCGTCATGTACAAGTGCCATCGGGGTCAGGCGCCTCAATCCAGCACGCGCAGCGGTACTGCCAGAAATGGCGACGCCTACTCTGAGGACGGAATCCAGGATCTGCACTGGCAAAGTCACTACCTTGCAGCAGCAACTCACGAATAGTGGAGATGAAGAAGGAACAGATAGGAAGTGCAAGACAGGAGATGCTCCCGGCCCGGCTGGCCCAGCCGCTCAGCAGCACCGCCTGACGGGCCGTTTGCCTAGCTTGCCGCATCTAATTGTTTGGCCAGATTGACTTCCGGCCAGTGGCTGCTAGAGTGAAGGCAGCCGTTCCTACCGTGGGGGCGTCACGGCTTCGACGGAAGTGATTGCGGTTAAGAGGCATACCGGAGTGTTCGCATCCGAAATCGCGGACAACAACACAATTGCCAACCAACAGCTGGCATACGCTGCTTAATTAACTAAGTAGCCGCTGTCCCCGGCTTTGCTCACGGGCCGGGAGACGGCGTCGCACAGTGAGCTGGCTTCGAACTCTACGTCTGGGAGTTCGAGGCGAGATCTACAGGCTGGCCGTTCGCGTTTCTTGTCGGTTCTGAGCGCGTTTGGCGAGAGTGCCGGGCAACCGGCGCAGGAACATGACTAAGTATGTAGGCTCTTAACTGACAGCATTTTCGGACAGGGGTTCAACTCCCCTCGCCTCCACCAATGATTCTTGTAGCGGGCTCACGGAAAGAGATCACTCAGTGGGTTCGAGATTTCAGCCGTCGGCTCACATTCATGCCAGCAAGTGCAAAGGCGACAATTGTCGGGCCCCGAATCGCCGCCCCAGCAAGCGCCCTAATTTTCTCCACTACAAGGGCCCACCCTTTGCTTTAAGTTTGAGTCTCTGAAGCAGTAGACATGAGTACAAGAATTCTGATCCTCTTCATCTTATCTTTCACCACTACCAGTCGCGGCGCGTCCGCAGTCAGAGGAGCAAGGGGACAGGCCGCGCACGCGCGCACATGCTGCGGCAAAGGTTAACGTTGACAGTTCTGAAGCCAAGACCTACGACCAAGCTTCGGGCGCGGTATTAATAGAGATCCACTTAAGGGAAACGTTCACTGGAGAGTAGCGAAAGTCCGGTTCGGGCTTTACAGGTCCTGTGCGACGGTCACTCTGCTAAGCTTCGTCAGCTCGCAGCGATTCCGCGGGACTCAGCGGACGTCAGGGAACCTTCGTGCTTCAAGGTCAAGAAACGGTCGAGAACGGCAAGATCAAATCAACATGGCTCGTCGTTCCCGGCTGCGGGGGCGAGGGTGGCTTTGAAGACGGCTTTGGAAAAGGGTCAGACGCGGACATTGGATTACTTCGAATGGTGCAGCACAACTGTTCTGCTTGCCCTTGCCTTGGGTGTTTTCCTCGTCCATTCTCGGACGGTTAGAACGAGAGCGAACACGATGTGGGGCCTCCAGATCGAATCAAATTATCCTAAGCGGTTGCGCCGCTTATCTGTACAAGTCACAATTTTGGCATCCTAGTTGCGGGCCTCAACGTGGGAATCTCCATGCAGAGAGGTGGCCGATGCGTCGTCTAGCAGAGGACATCCGTTACGCGCTCCGGCAGTTGCGCCGTTCACCCTCGTTCGCGATCCTCGCGCTCATCACTCTGACTTTGGGAGTGGCAGCGAATGTGATCGTCTTTGGCATAATCGATGCATTCTTTCTACGCCCGTTGCCGAGGATCAGCGAGCCGCAACAGCTCTACATGGTGCAGCATCGCGAGGACGTCTGGATCACGCTTTCGTATCCTCAGTACAAGGACGTGCGCGATCGGAACACGGTTTTCTCCGGTGTGGCGATGTACCGTCCGGCACGCATCGGCCTGGGACAAACCGAAAAGGCACAGCCGGTGTGGGGGTTTGAAGTCAGCGGAAACTACTTCGACGTGTTGGCCGTGAAGCCGGCTTTAGGTCACTTCTTTCATGCGGAAGATGACGTTGATCCCGGCGGCAAGCAATATGTGGTGCTGAGCTACCGCTGCTGGCAAGAGCAGTTCGGGGCGAACCCCAATCTCGTCGGAACCACAATCTATCTGAACAAGTACCCATACACAGTGGTGGGAGTGGCTCCGGAAGAATTTCGCGGAACGGAACGCCTGATTCTGCCGGACGTCTGGGTGCCTGTCTCAAACGAAGTCCTGATCGAGGGCTTCGATTGGATTCATAACCGCAGTGACAGCAATGCGTGGGTGATTGCGCGGCTCAAGCCGGGGGCCACGAAAAGCCAGGCCGAAGCAAATTTGAACAGCATTGCGAAGGAGCTTGCGCGCGAGTATCCGCACAACGATGAAAACCTGAAGCTGCGGCTGACGAAGCCGGGCTTTCTCGGCGATGCGCTGGGCAGGCCTGCGCGCGGTTTTACGTTCGCGATCATGCTACTGGCACTGCTGGTGTTGCTGGCGGCATCGGCCAATCTCGGTGGACTCTTCGCTGCCCGCACCGCCGACCGTGCACGCGAGCTGGCGATCAGGATGGCTGTGGGATCGAGCCGGCTGCGAATCTTTCGGCAGTTGGTGACCGAGTCCGTGCTGGTGGCAGTGATTGGGGGAATCGCCGCGATGTTTGTGGCACGCGTCGCATTGCGCTTTCTGACTCAGTGGCGTCCGCCGACAGAGTTCCCCCTTCAGATAGCGGTCAACCCGGACACAACCGTCTACATGTTCGCACTTTTTGTCGCTACCTTGACCGGAGTGTTGCTGGGATTGCTGCCCGCACGCCAGGTATGGAACACGGATCCCAACCAGACACTGCGAGGAGGGTCGTCGCCCTTCCTTTCGCGCCGGTGGACCATGCGCGATGTTCTGCTTGGAGTCCAGATTGCTTTGTGCTGTCTATTGGTCACCGCCTCGCTGGTCTCGCTCCGTGGACTTGTGCGCGCGTTTCGCATGCCCATCGGATTCAATCAGCAGGACGTGACGCTCGCCATGTTCGATCTTCATCTGGCCCGTTACACCGACGACAACCTTCCTATGGCACAGCGGCAGTTGCTCGAGCGGGTTTCCCGCTTACCGGGTGTAGCGGCCGCGGCCTATTCAAATTCAACGCCACTTTCTCTCGATGAGTCGGAGACCGATGTTTACCCGGAAAACGTTCACGAGTTTCGCCCCACGAACGTGATGTTCAATGCCAATTACTACAGCGTTTCGCCGGGATATTTCCGTACCGCGGGAACGCGGCTGCTGGCAGGACGCGAATTTAGCTGGAACGACGATCAGCATGCGCCGGAAGTTGCGATGGTCAACGAAACCTTCGCGCGACGCTTGTTCGGCACGGACTCGCCTATCGGGAGATACTTCAACACCGGCATGAGCCATCGAATACAAGTGGTCGGCGTAGTTGAGGATGGAAAGTATGTCTTCCTCGCGGAAGAGCCCAGCCCGGTAATCTTCTTCCCCATTCTGCAGGTGAAGAACAGTTCGACCGTGCTGCTGGTTCGCTCGCCTCGTGCCTCATCCGAGATGGTCCCCGCCGTTCGCAGGGCTGTGAACGAGTTCGACCCCAGCATTCCTGTCTTCGGCATTCGCAGTTGGGCTGATGCGCTTGCCATTGCGTTGTTTCCTGCGCGTGCAGCCACGATCGCACTAGGAGTATTCGGCGTACTGGCGCTGATGTTGGCCATCACCGGGATGTTCGGTCTGGCTTCGTACTCGGTGAGCAAGCGGTTGCGCGAGTTGGGCATTCGGATAGCGTTGGGAGCACAGACGCAGGACATAATGCGCAGTGCTCTCGGCCGAACCGCGATGTTGCTAATCGTGGGATCGGCTGCCGGTTTACTGCTGGGCATCGCCGCTACCCGCGTGCTGGCCATGATCGTGTACCAAGCGAGTGCGCTGGATCCGGTGGTCTTGCTCGGTGTGCTGGCAACGATGGCCCTCGTTGGCATCATCTCTGCTTCCCTGCCAGCGAGGCGAGCGTTGACTGTCAATCCGGCGAGGCTGCTGCGAGAGGAGTAGGAAAAAAGCGGCTGGAACGGGGCATGCGGGCACCACATTTGCCAACTTCAGGCAATGCGCCACCAGGCGCGCCGGCCCTGGCGTATACCACTGCTGCTGTCAAACATATCGGTGCCCAAATGGGCGACAGAAGGCTTTGTCAACAAAGCGCTCGATGGGCCGGGCACCGGTCCCGGTGTATTGTCAATGCATGTTACCGATCCCGTTCCCGAGAGCACTTGCAGTCGTCGCCGTGTTGGCAGGGCTCGCAACTCAGAGCATGAAAGCGCAAACTACGCCGTCATCTTCAAAGCCGGAATCGCCGAAACCGAAGCCGGAGGAAACCGAGGTCTGGTCGCCCGAGCCACCGATCGTCACGTCGGGCGCCACCTGCGGCGCGCCTCCGTCCGACGCCCTCATCTTGTTCGACGGCAGGAATCTCGATGAATGGGTTTCTGCGCAAGACCACTCACCCGCACAGTGGCTCGTTGCCGACGGAGTGATGACTGTCAACAAGTCCGCCGGCAACATCGAGACCAGGCGGAAGTTTAAGAACTACCAACTGCACATCGAGTGGCGGGTTCCCGAAAACATCGCCGGATCAGGCCAGGCGCGCGGAAATAGCGGCTTGTTCCTCGCCTCCACCGGCCCGAAAGACGCCGGATACGAATTGCAGGTGCTCGACTCCTACAACAACAAGACCTACGTGAACGGACAGGCTGGCGCAATCTATAAGCAATCGCCGCCGCTGGTGAATGCGAATCGCAAGCCCGGTGAATGGCAGAGCTATGACGTTGTATGGACCGCGCCCACCTTCAACTCTGATGGCTCACTCAAAACGCCCGCTTATGTGACCGCCTTCTTCAATAGCGTCCTCATCCAAAACCATTTCGAGTTGAAAGGCGAAACGCTCTACATCGGCAAGCCGTTCTACAAAGCATTCGACGGAGCGCCCATCAAGCTTCAGGCGCACGGCGACAAGAGCGAGCCCATCAGTTTTCGCAATATTTGGGTCCGGGAGCTCAAATAGCAATTAGCCATTAGTGTCCGATTAGAAGTCCGATAACCGTACCGGTTAGGGTTCTCGCTTTGTTCGGGAGCGGGTAGTTGAGCGAAAAAGCTTGATTTGTGGCACACATCGAGATGCGTGCACAAGGCAGACTTCCCCATGTCTCCGCGATTTCCGGTGCTTTGCTGGACCGAGACTCAGCTCGCCCAGTCTCTCGCGGGTGCAGGACGCCTGCACAGCCGAAAAACCGTTTTGCATGCTTGGGGTTTACCTCGGGGGTTTAAGCACGGGCGTATTTCAACGTATTGAGGCACTCTTCGACTCTTCAGCGCAGGCTTTGAAGTCGTATCCTGACGCAAGACAGTGGGTAGACAGGTTTTTCAGCGAGGCTTTCTCACGCCACCTTCTTCGCCGCAGCCGCCAGCGGCCCAAACTCTTCCGCCAGCCGATGTAATGCTTGCGCGACAAACTCTCCAGCCAGCGGTCTTCCGTGTCCTGGAAACACGATCCTCGGCTCCAGCTCGGCCAATCGCTGTACCGACCTCCCCGCGTGCTCCCAGTTCGAGGTGAAGTAGCTTGGTGGCCCATGCAACTCCGGCGGTTGCGCCAGTGCCACTTCGAAGAACGACTCCGGCTTCGTCGTGCAAAATGCATCTCCCACGATCAGCGCGCGGTCTTCAGGGCGATAGAACGACACGTGGCCCGGGGAATGCCCAGGGGTATGCAGAACCTGCCATCCTGGAAGTTGCGCCAACCCGCTGATCCCACCACCATCAGCGGGCAGCTCGCGAAGCCAGTCACTCAGGTTCACCGGCCCTCGCGGATACAGCGGCGACACCAACGACATCAGTCCCCCGCCCACATCGACATCCGGCGCCGGATACTCACTAATTCCCGTGAGGTAGGGAAATTCCATCGGATGCGCGTAGATCGGCACATCCCATTCGCGCGCCAACTCACCGGCTGCACTTACATGGTCGAAATGCCCATGTGTGAGCACAATTGCATTGGGAGGCCAGTTGAAGTGCTTCTCCGCCCAATGGCGAATCAGGCGGGCCGTAAACGGTAGCGCCGCATCAACCAGTGTCCACGAACTGTCGAGATGGGTTACGGCGAACACGTTGACGAATGCCAGCCGCAACCCGCGTATTCCATCGGCGACGTGGTCCAGGGAAATCACCTGCTCTTTCGCGATCTGCAACGTATCCATTTGGATTTCAAGTTCATCATAGGATGCCCAACTCGCCGGCGATGTTTCCTCGCGCATGGCAAAGGCCTGTTGGAGTCGTGTTTCCCCAGATTTCGGAGGTGCGACCCCAAAAGTATCTTGCGAACTGTGAAGCACAACGCCGAGCAAGCTAGGTTAGGGGCAATACGACTGCCCGAGGACGTTGATCTGCGTGGTAACATCGAAATTTGGGCCAATTTTTGCCAGGGGCCCAGGGGTCTACACAGCGGTGCGCATCCTTTTCATCGGCGACATTTTCGGACGGCCCGGGCGCACCATCGTTCACGAACGCTTGCCCGAGCTACAGAAACAGTACAGCGTTGAGCTAACCATCGCCAACGGCGAGAATGCCGCCGGGGGTTTCGGCATCACACCGCAAATTGCCGAAGAGCTGTTCGAACTCGGTATCGACGTGATCACCACCGGCAACCATGTCTGGGACAAGCGCGAGATCATTGACTACATGAACTCAGCCAACGGCAATGAGGCGTCGTTGGCAAGGCGGGTCCTGCGTCCGGCGAACTATCCCGCTGGCACTCCGGGCTACGGGTGGTATCAGGGACGCACGCGTAGCGGAGTGGATTATGCAGTCATCAACGTGCAAGGAAGGGTGTTCATGGCGAACAATGACGATCCGTTTCGCGTGGCCGATGAGTTGCTGAAGCAAATCACGGCAAAGGTCGTGGTTGCGGATTTGCACGCCGAAGCCACGTCGGAGAAGGTCGCGTTGGGCTGGCATCTCGACGGCCGTGTGACCGCAGTGTTGGGCACGCACACGCATGTCCCGACGGCGGACGAGCAAGTGCTGCCGAGAGGGACGGCAGTGCAAACCGATGTCGGCATGACCGGGCCATTTGACGGTGTAATCGGGGTGCAGAAGGAGCTCATCCTGCAGAAATTTCTGACCAACATGCCGTCGCGCTTTGAGCCCGCGTCGGACGATGTCCGCCTCTGCGCCGCAGTGATCGAGTGCGATGGGGCGACGGGAAAAGCCAGCAGGATAGAGCGGATTATGCTGAGGCATAGGTGATGCTGCAACTAGCAACTAGCAGCTAGCTTGTCTGTAATTCGTAATTAGTCATTCGTGATTACTTGATAAAACGGGATTTTGGGTGCTTCCGCAGTCGGCTTCAGCTTGGGCGCGGATTGCAGCGGTCGCGAGCGACGAAGTACGTCTGTAGCACCGCTCAATGAGGGCCAGAGCTAATTGCAAGTTGCAGCTGATTGCTAGCTGCTAATTGCTTTTCTTATGTCCCACTCCGACGAACTCTTCATGGAGGAAGCCCTGCGCGAGGCGCAGCGGGCGCACGCGCTCGGAGAAGTTCCGGTGGGCGCCGTGGTGGTGCGTGACGGCCACATTGTGGGACGTGGCTGCAACCGCCCTATTGTCGAACGCGATCCGACAGCCCATGCAGAGATGCAGGCCCTTCGCGAGGCCGGACATGTTGTCGGCAACTACCGCCTGCTGGATTGCGACCTTTACGTGACCGTCGAGCCCTGCGCCATGTGTGCCGGAGCGATTACCCACGCGCGAGTCCGCCGCCTGATCTACGGTGCCGAAGACCCCAAGGCAGGCGCCGTGCACTCGATGCTGCAAGTGCTGAACCATCCCAAGTTGAATCACCAGGTGGAAGTGACCGGCGGCGTGTTGGCAGCGAGGTGTATGGACCTGTTGCAGACATTCTTTCGTAACCGGCGATAGAGAGTCGGGCTTTTGTTAAACTAAAAGGACCGGCAGCCTCGGCCGGGCACAACCGCTGCGGAGAGGTGCGTGAGTGGTTGAAACGATCCGCCTCGAAAGCGGACATACCTGAAAGGGTATCGGGGGTTCAAATCCCTCCCTCTCCGCCA
>DASRAA010000314.1:0-8233 GCA_035638375.1 Binatia bacterium
GGGAAGGGTTAGTCGAGCGGCAAAGGTGTCGGTCGTGAGGCGGAATGCGAGGAAGCTGTAGGCACATCGGCCGGGCTGCTGCGGTCCAAGGCTCAATCTCGGTGGGCTTTTCAATGCTTACTTCACCTCGTTCGGACTGCCGCCTTTGATCGACGAGTACTCACTGTTTTCCCTCTCGCACGTATAATAGTTAATGGAAATGCCGCCGCTCACATCGCCGGACCGTGCTTGGAGCCCAACTTGCTGGCGCTTACTCTTGGTAGTGGCATGTGTGCTGGTTTTTGGCTTTGCCTTGCATGCGAAGGTCGCCGTTTATGGACACACGGCGCAGCCGCACGCTTCGACGGCATCGAAGCTGTGGGTGGACGGCAAAAAGGTAGATTTCGCTTCGCTTCGCGTGTCCTCTGTTTTGTTCTATCTCGCGGCCCTTCTTCTGGTCTTTTCCCAGGAGTTTGAGCATCGGCGGTACGTTCACAATGCGATACCTGCTTCAGCCCTGAATCAGCAGTACTTGCATCGTTTTCTTCGTCCCCCGCCTCCTAGCTTCCAATAAGCCTCCCACAGTTTTTCGTCAGACTACTTTGTGACATGACGCCTGTTGGCCGCACACGGCAGCAGCATCTGACTATGCAAAACTGAGCTGGTCAGCTTACGAGGAAGATATGAATTTAGGTCGCAACTACAAGTTTCTTGTGGTCGCCGTGGCCGTAATTTGTTTGTTTGCCGGCTTCACATTCGTTCGCCACGTCCGCGGCAAAGCCGATCTCAGCACCGGAGCGAATGCAGACGACGCCACAATTCCGTACGCCGCTGTTGTTACGGTCAGGCGCGACTCGATTGCCAATTCTCTGTCAGTCGCTGGACAGTTCCTACCTTATCAAAACGTCGAATTACACGCTAAAGTCGCCGGCTACATAAAGAACATTTACGTTGATATTGGCGACCACGTCCACGCAGGCCAAGTGCTGGCGGTGCTCGAGATTCCTGAACTGGTCGCCCAGGTAGACGCGGCGAAAGCTGCCGTTCACCATGCCGAAGAGGAGGTCCAGCGGGGCCAAAGCGATGTATTGCGAGCCGAAGCCGATAACGTCGCATTACATTCGAATGCGGTTCGTCTGGTCAATACTGACAAGGCACGGCCGGGATTGATTGCACAGCAGGAACTCGACGAGGCAACAGCCAAGGACCGTGCCTCCCAAGCCCAGGTGGACGCTGCCAAATCGGCACTGGCAGCCGCAAAGCAGCAGCTGGAAGTGGCCAAAGCCGATCAGCAGCACTATGTCGCGCTTAGCGACTACTCACGAATCACAGCGCCCTACGAAGGGGTGGTGACCTGGCGCTACGCCGATACCGGCGCGCTGGTTCAGGCTGGCACCTCAAGTTCCAGCGGGTTGCCAGTGGTCACTGTGGCAGAGATTAAGACCCTGAGACTACGTATTCCGGTTCCGGAGTCGCTCGCGGCCAAGGTTCGCGTTGGCGATTCCGTAGATGTTCACGTGCAGGCCACGGGCGAGCACTTCACCGGCACGGTGGCACGATTTACGAACGCGCTCGACACTGCCACTCGTACCATGCAAGTTGAGATTGATGTTCCCAATCCTAATTACCATCTGCGCCCCGGAATGTACGCCGACGTGCTATTGGCAGCGGGACGGCAGGTCGATGTTCTGACTGTTCCCATAAATGCTCTGCAGCGTAGCCAGAATTCAACCAATGTACTTGTTGTGAATGCGAGTGACCGCGTGCAGAAGCGCGAGGTCCAAACGGGTGTGCAGGACTCAAACAAAGTCGAGGTTATCTCTGGAGTCTCAGAAGGAGACCGAGTGATCGTCGGTAATCTTGCGAGCTATCGCGAAGCAGAACTGGTGCACCCCAAAAAGAGCACTCCTATGCCGGCCAATGCGGAGACGGAGTAATCATGCCTAGTTTCTCGATTCGTTATCCATTTTTCGTTTTGATGTTGTGCTTGATAATCCTGGTCGTCGGCGTGTCGGTTACGCTGCGCATGCCGGTAGACTTGTTCCCCGAAATCAAAATCCCAGTCGTCGTGGTCGCGACGTTCTATGGAGGCATGCCGCCGCAGCAGATCGAAGCCGATATCACCGATACCTTCGAGCGCTTCTTTACACTCGGCAGCAATATTGACCATATCGAATCGCGATCGCTTACAGGCGTGAGTCTCATCAAGGTCTATTTTCAGCCTGGGACCGATCCAGATGCGGCGGCGAGCGAGATTGCAAACCTGGCGATGGCCGACCTTCGCCGCCTGCCGCAAGGCACGTTGCCGCCCGTCGTATTGAAATTCGATGCCTCGAGCCTTCCGGTCTGCCTGGTTACCCTAAAAGGGGAGGGTTTGAATGAGACCGAGCTGCACGATCTCGGGCAATTCAACGTTCGCAACCAGCTGGCGAATGTTCCCGGTGCGTCCGTCCCTCAGCCTTATGGCGGCAAATATCGCCAAATCCAGTTCTACGTTGATCCCGTAAAGCTGGAAGCGGCACAACTCAGCCCCATGGACGTCGTCCACACCGTCAACGATGCCAACACCATTCTTCCTGCCGGTGACGTTCGCATCGGCCCGCGTGATTACAACATTTACAGCAACGCTCAGCTGCCGAATGTCCAGGCTATGAATGATATGCCCCTGAAAGCCATTGGCAATGGGGTCCTGCGTTTCGCAGATATTGGACGCGCTGAGGACTCGGCAGCGATCCAGTACAACATCGTCCGGGTGGACGGCCAGAAATCGGTCTACCTGCCGATTCTCAAGCAGGGCGGCAACAGCAACACCATCGCGATTGTTAATGGTGTTCGCGATCGAGTGAAAAAGCTGCTTGATATCCCTAAAAACCTCATTACCACTGTGGTTTTTGATCAATCACAATATGTGAAAACGGCCATCTCGAACGTTATTCGCGAGATCGTGATCGGACTGGTACTTACCGCAGCGATGGTGCTCATCTTCCTTGGCTCACTCCGCGGTACGATTTCTGTTTTGCTGTCCATCCCGCTGTCGGTGCTGGCGGCTTTTCTTCTGCTGAATGCCTTCGGCGGCACCATCAACACGATGGTCCTCGGCGGGCTGGCGCTGGTGCTCTCACGCGTCATTGACAACTCTGTGGTCGTGCTCGAAAACATCTTCCGTCACATGGAAGAAGGCGAAGATCCGGTTACCGCCTCGGAGCGCGGTGGACAGGAAGTATCACTGGCTGTTCTTGCGGCTACGTTTACCGCCGCGATTGTGTTCTTCCCAGTCATCTTTCTAGCAGGCATCAGTCGCTACCTGTTCACGGCTCTAGCGATTGCAGTGGTTCTGGCTCTTGGGGCGTCATATTTGGTTGCGATGTCTGTCGTACCGCTGTTCTGTGCCCGGTTCATCAAGTCTGTTCACGGTTCCGTGGGGCATCATCCCCGCAAGAGCGGTTTTCAGCGGTTCGTCTCCACATTCAACTACAAATACGATCAGATGCTGATGCGCTACGACCGCGCAGTTGGCAAAGTGTTGCAGTTGCCGGGCAGGACTGTGCTCGTCATCATGGGCGGATTTGTCCTCAGTCTTGCTCTTTTCCCCTTCCTCGGAGTGGCATTCTTTCCGCGCACTGACCCAGGACAGTTTGTGATCAACATTAAGGCACCGACCGGTACGCGTCTCGAACTGACGAATAAATACATAAGCCAAGTCGAGAATGATATCCGGCAGGCCATCCCGCAACATGATCTGAAGATGATAGTTGCGAATATCGGCGTGAATGCCGACCTGTCAGCGATCTACACCAGCAACAGCGCGCAGCACACCGCATTCGTACAAGTAAGCCTGAACGAAGACCACAGCCTTCCCACATTCACCTACATGAATCGCGTGCGGCGCAAGCTGTCGGCGGATCTGCCGGAGATTTCGACATACTTCCAGACGGGTGGTCTGGTTGACTCGGTCGTGAATGCAGGAATGCCTGCACCGATTGACATCCAGGTCGCTGGCAACAACCAGCAAGCGGCCTATGAGGTAGCTGCTGATATTGCTCATCGAGTGCGCGGCCTGCATGACGTTAACGACGTGTTGATTCCGCAGGACCTCGATTATCCCGGCATCGAGCTCAACGTGCGGCGCGAAATGGCGGCTCGGCTTGGGCTGTCAGCGAGTGATGTAATACGCAACGTTACCACCGCACTGAACTCCAACGGCATGATTGCGCCAGGCTACTGGGTGGATCCGCAGAGCGGCAACAACTACTTCCTTACAGTGCAGTACGAGAACAACAAGATCAACACAATGACCCTCGAAGACCTCAAGCAGATTCCGCTGAAGGCCAAGAATGTTCCGGAGACCACAAATCTCGAGAACGTCGCCGATGTGAAGATGATCAACACGCCGACCGAGGTGGACCATTACCAGCTCTTCCGCGTCATTGACGTCTATGTCTCGCCCAAGGGAGAGAGCCTGGGTGGCGTCTCGCGCGAAGTCGATAACATTGTTAGGAATACCAAGCTTCCGCCGAACGTTCGCATCGAAGTGCGCGGTTCGGTGCTGGCGATGCAGCAGTCGTTCAAGAGCTTTGGCTTCGGCCTGCTGCTGGCGGTTGTCCTCGTCTATCTCATACTAATGGCGCAGTTCGCCTCCTTCATTGATCCGTTCATCATTCTCTTGGCGATCCCACCTGGTGTGACCGGGGTCATTGTCTTCCTACTGCTCACGCACACCACCATGAACATCATGTCGCTGATGGGCGTGATCATGATGACGGGCATTGTCGTGTCCAACAGCATCTTGATCGTGGACGTGACGCGCATTTACCGCGGGAAGGGGATGCCGATTGCCGATGCAGTTGCCCTCGCCTGTCGCGTGCGACTGCGGCCGATCCTAATGACATCGCTGGCGACCATCTTGGGCCTGATCCCCATGGCGCTTGCACTGGAAGCGGGCAGCGAACAATATGCGCCGCTGGCGCGCTCGATTATCGGAGGCCTCGTTTTCTCCGTAATCGTCACCATATTCCTGGTTCCCGCGGCGTATCTGCTCATACATCGCAAAGAAGAGCAGCCGCAGTCGGAGGTGCAGGCTTGAGAAGCAAGACCGTCTCACTGTTGGTGATCCTTTTATCGATTTTGGTTTTTATCGGTACCGCTGAGTCCCAGAGCACAATGCCTGAAGCGCCCGCGCCTGTAGCGACTCAAGTGTCGAACACTCCGACGAGCCCGCAAACCCAAACTGCACCCGCGACGTCGCCTGCACAGCCCACGGCTTCAGCAACGACGTTGCAACTTCCGGCGCCGCCCCAAGTGCCTACGTCCGGGCCGATGCAGCGCCTGACGGTCGAGCAGGCAGAAGCGCTGGCGTTGAAGAACAATCCACAGATATCGATATACCGGCTGCTTTCGTTGGCTTCCGGGCAAATTACCCGAGAGCAGCGAGCCGCATACTTTCCCGCCGTTTACGGCAGCCTGACCGCAGTTGGCGCAAAGGAAGGCAGCCGCATCGCCGCCGGGAATCTCAATAACCCGGTTGTCTATGAGAGAGCGGCTGAAGGCGTGACTTTGGCGCAGCTCATTACCGATTTTGGCCGCACCAACAACCTTGTCGCCGCGGCGGCCTTTCGCGCGAAAGCCGCGGACATGAACGCCCTTGCCACCGCCGACCAGATAAAGCTTGCGGTTGATCAGGCGTTCTATAACGCGCTCCAAACATTTGCGCTGCAGAAGGTGGCCGAGCAGACGGTTGTCGCCCGCCAGCTTGTCGCCGACCAGATTACGACGCTTTACCAAAACAAGCTGCGTTCGCAACTTGATGTCAGCTTCGCGACAGCGAACCTGGCCCAGGCCAAGCTTCTGCTGATTGATGCGCAGAACAACTATCAGGCTGCACTGTCCACGCTGTCTTCGGTTCTTGGATACCCTGCGCAACAGCAATTTGAATTGGTGGATATTAGCCTCCCGTTGAACCCTCCGATGGATTCGGTTAGCCAACTTGTAGACCAGGCCTTCAGCAATCGTCCTGAAATCGCCGCGCAAGGCTATGAGGTGCAAGCTTCGCAGCACTTCCAAAAGGCGGAACGCGACTTGTTCTTTCCCACTGTTGCAGCGCTGGGAGTTGTGGGGCAGGTCCCCTACAGGCCAACGGTGAATGGTGTCCAACCATTCACCAGCTGGTATGGTGCCGTCGGGGTAAACGTCAATATTCCCATATTCAACGGATTTCTTTACCCAGCGCGATCGAAGGAAGCCTCGCTCAGGGCCCAAGCGTCGCAGGAGCAGTTGCGCGATTTGAAAGACCGCATTGCCAATGACGTCCGTACTAGTTGGCTAAACGCCATTACGGCGTACAACCGAATTGGCGTATCACAACAGTTTGTTGACCAGGCAAACATGGCGGTTAGCCTCTCAGAAACGCGATACAACCTCGGCCTCAGCTCGATCGTAGAACTCAGTCAGGCGCAGTTGCAGCAGACTGAAGCGCAAATCCAGTTCGCCGCCGCGAAATATCAATATCGCATCGCGCAATCGGTGCTGCGCTTCCAGGTGGCGGCACCCTAGAGTTGGACGATGAAACGGCGCAGGGTAAACGCCCAAAAGGATCATACCGAGACCGCATTCTTGATCGCTGCGGCTACGGCCTGCGCGGCCCTGATGGCAACCGAAATAATTTACAGCGCGGCAACAGATGTAGTTTTTTGGGACACTTGGCGCTTGCATCCGCTCTCTATCTTCATCGGTACTGTCAGCTTCGTCTGCTGTTTGTACAGCATGCAAGTTTTAAACCAGCGAAGGAGCCCGCTGGGATAGCTGCTGCCGTATACGCCATTGTTGGGTGCTTCTGGGCTTAATCTCGCACTGAGGCGGAACAGCTTATGGCTGATTCCATTCGCAGTTGTCAGTGTTCTCTGGAGCCTTTTGCAAGTGCGTACATCCCGACATCAGAGTCGAGATCGGAATGAGATACTGTGTATTGACATCATGAGGTGTATAGGGTTCTGGCATCGCGTGAATTATTGTTTTCAGGCGGAATAAGAATACGTAGACTTGGTTGCTCTCTGCGGCGCTGAGCCTTTTCGTTGGAAGCGTGGTCAAAGGAGCCGCCTAGGGTCAGCCCCCGAGAAACCAATCTACCGGGTCGGCCCCGCATCAAAGAAGGTTGGTATCGGCAGGCAATTGGAATCGTCAATCGTCTCCAAGTGAGGACTGGACTCCGAATAGACAAGCTGTTGACTCTGAATCCGCTCGTCCTTATAAAGTTGCCTTGCTAGCATCCGTGATCTGTCCGGTGCGCCTCAAGGCGATGGCGCGATTCCGAGAGTTCCGTCGTGACTTTGCGGCAGGCGACTTGCGTGGCAAGAAATTTTTGATGGTCTGTGCCTATCAACCTATGAAGTCGCCCAATCAAGCCGAATAACTCAGTGGTCAGATGGAAGGCGTGATCTTCGAGCTCGCTTCTGATTAAACAATATTTCACCGCAACATCCATTGCGCCTCCTTTCTAGTATTTGCACATCGCACCATCCAACGATGGGGATGTCGGAAGCATGGGGAAGGTTGCCTCAGTTGGAGTAGAAATTCTGCATATCCCGATTTCGAGACTGACGTTTATCGACATCTTGGCGCCTTCATCCTCGCAGTTCACTCCTCGAAGGTCTCTCGAAGCTGAAGAAATAGATGTCTCAACGTGGCCAGTTGGGCGAGCAAATTACGTTGGGCCGTCGGCTCTCCAAACTGGTACTTGTTCCAGAAGCGCACTCAACGTGTCGTAAACCTTACGGGCGTTGCGGCGGCTTCTCTGGCATGTCTCTTCCGTCCTGCTATCGACTGCTAAAGACGCAAACTGATGGATATTTCCAATTCGGTCGGAATGAACTCATGCATGTTAAATTCGAACCGCTCCTGCGGACCGGACAACCTGCGAGAGTAGGTGCTCCCCTGTTGTATGTGCTCAACAACTTGAGAGCAGTTGCACTGTTCCGGCGAAGCTGGCTTAAAATGTCAGCAGTCGGTTGCACCGCGCTCCCCTAACGCCTTTATGCACCAAATCGCATGCAGGGGATTATCAGCAGCAACCCAAAGGCGGAATACTTAGGTTGGAGATGCTGTGTGACCACTAGATAGCCGATCGCGACGAGAAATGTCCAAATAGCAACTTGAATCCTCCACTCTAACTCTCGCCTATCGTTGTATTGCTTGTACATCTGCTCGGAGAGTTTGCTATACGCCTCTATGCGGTCTTTGTCGGTCATTTCGTCGCCCATCC
>DASRAA010000315.1:0-4132 GCA_035638375.1 Binatia bacterium
GAGCAGGCGCGGCGGCTGGTGGAAGAAGGACACAGGATTGAGGATGGGAGGGTGGTGACAGGGAAGCGGGCGGCGTAAATCGCTATAGATCGGCTCCAGCCCCGGGTTCGTTTTGGCGTTTCCGCAGTGTTGAAGCACTGGGTTTAGTTAGACATCTCGGCCCTTCCGCGCCTAGGTTGATTCGAATTTTAAATACACCAGCAGTTCCTTTGACTGGAGCGACGATCTTTTCCCGCCTCCTCGCTCAGGGGATGACGACTAGCGTGAGGTTTGCAGTAATCTAAAACTACTATTTCGCGTATTGTGTGGCAGGCAATACACTTGCCAAATCTCTGATGCGTAAACCTTCCAGAAAAACTGTTGTCGTTGTTGCGGTTGTGCTGCTGGTGTTGTGGGGCAGCTTTCTAGTCCTGATTAACTGGGCGATGCGGCAGCCGCCGGAGATGTTCGGGCGGGTGATGATGCACGTGCCGATGCCGGCCTTCTTCGTGCTGCCTTTCGAGACTCTGTGGAACCAAGCGCGCGTTGGTACGGTCCAGGTTGGCGACGCTGCTCCGGATTTTCGCCTGCCGACGTTGGACCACAAGGAGCAAGTGGAACTGTCGGCTCTGCGTGGCAAGCCTGTGGTGCTGGTGTTCGGCAGCTATACCTGACCGCCGTTTCGGCGGGAGGTTCCCGCCCTCAACAGGCTGTATGAGCAGTACGGCAACCAGGTGGCGTTCTATGCGGTGTACATCCTGGAGGCGCACCCCACCGACATCTGGACGATGCAGAGCAACGTGAAGGACAACGTGCTGTTTGCCAGTCCAAAGAGTGATCAGGAGCGCGAGAATGTTGCCAACGCGTGCGTGCGCAAGCTGGGCATCAAATTCCCGGCGATCGTCGACGGTTTCGACAACACCACGGAAAAAGCTTACACAGGCTGGCCCGACCGGCTGTACCTGATCAGCAGCGATGGCAAGGTGCTGTACAAGAGCAAGCCCGGACCGTTCGGGTTTAAGCCCGATCAGTTGGAAGGGGCGATCAAGAAGCTGCCGGAAGTGCGCGCTGCGAAGTAGACAGCCACGTACTATCAGGGCGAAGCTTGCAGCTTTGCAAGACATAGCGGCTATCTGGAAGCCGGTGCCTGCGACCGTTTTCACCTAAACACCTGACAAACTCAGCCAATTGAGGTCATCTTTATGCACCTTCCATCGAAGCCAATCCTGCTGGTGATGGTTTTAACTTCTATGCGGCCGCAGCCAGCGCAACAACCATCAACCTCGGTTCGCTTGCGCAACCGGGCACGACCCACGCCTTCATTGCCGCAAGCTTGACCCAGCTGGGCTTCAGGTTTACGAGCGCGAGCGGCGCAATTTCTACTCCTGGCAGGCCTCCCGCCTCAACTATCCCGGATCGGCGCAATCACCTTTCTCTTCGATTTTTTTTGCTGACTTTTTGGACACGATCAGCGCTGGCGGTGCGGCATTAACGCTGAATTCGATTGATTTGGCGCGGTTGATTGCCGGAGCCATGGGATACGTTTACCGTCACGTTCATTGGGACCCGGACGAGTTCGGGCACTGTGTCCCGGACGTTCGCCGTGAATGATTGGGCCAACACACTGCAGACGTTTGTGTTTTCGGGTTTCACGAATGTTGTCAGTGTGTCGTCCGCACAAGGCACCAATATAGGTTTCTTCGGACCCCAGGAAACGGCCTACCAGTCAATAATGGGTGGTGAATGCTTCGGCTGTACCCGAACCGGGTTGCTGGCGCTGCCGGGCACCGCAGCTTTGGCGGTGGCTGGAGCGGTCGGCCGAAACAGCCGTTAACCGCCTGCTTCTAAGATTTGGTATAACGCTGGACTCCTCAACTCCGGCGTTTCTTTCGAATGCGACATGCCGAATGCGACCGCGAGACTCGCGGCAGCGATTTCCGTTACTATAAAAACTGCAGTGCGTCTAAATAGACGAGTCTCGCGTAATTTACCAAGGATACTTGGGAATGAACCGTAATCCGTTCTCTTCACTGTTTGCGATGGCCGTTCTCCTGCTGTGCACCACGCTTGCGTGGTGCGGCGATACATCTTTGCTCCGCCCACCCAAGGGATCGAAGGTCGCTCTTCTTGTATTCGAAGATCTCCAGTGCCCCGACTGTGCCCGGGCGGCGCCGTTGCTGCACGAGGCCGCCAAGAAGTACAACATTCCGCTGGTGCAGTATGATTTCCCTCTGCCCATGCACAATTGGTCGTTTGAGGCAGCGGTTAATGCGCGCTGGTTCGACACCAAGTCCAAAACGTTGGGCGACGAATACCGGCTCTTCATCTTCAAGAACCAGCCGCAGATCACTCCTCAGAATCTGCGCGGCATCACCGAGCGTTTCGCGGCGGACAACAAGGTCGCGTTTCCTTTCGTGGTAGATCCTTCCGGCGAGCTAGCGGCAAAAGTGAAAACCGACTACGCGGTCGGGCAGCGCGTGGGCATCGAACACACTCCTACCATCTATGTTGTGAGTGACACCACTCGCGGAACACCCTTCGTCGAGGTCGTCGACCGGACGCAGCTTTATCAACTGATCGATCAGGTCATGAAGCAGGCAGGTCCCGCGATAAGTGGCCCGAAGTCAGCTACTGCTGCCAAATCGTCCACCACTGCGTCTAAATCGCACTGATGTGGATTTGGGTGCCATGTAAAAAAGGTGCCTCGGAAGTGCCAGAGAACGATTTTTGCGGAACTTGTCATTGGTCTCGGATGAATAGCAAACCACACATAGGATGTTGTAGCTTATTTGCAAATAAGAGGCATCCTCCCTTGGAATCCGCGCCTCTAAGGCCAAAGGGGTGTTACTATCGCTGCAAGGCGCCAGGCCGTCACACGCAGAGGTAATGATGAAGACGACCGCCGAACTCTCTTCGCATGATCGCATCCTCAGGGCTGCCAAGCAGCTCTTCGCCCAAAACGGATACGAAAACACCAGCACTGTCGCAATCGCTCGCGACGCAGGTACGTCTGAATCGCAACTGATGAAGCACTTCGGCAGCAAGCAAGGGCTGCTGATGGCAATCCTTGATCGTGGCTGGAACGCGACCATCGAGCGCATCAAGGTCACCGCTCCGTCGGACTCGTCCGCTGATCGGCTTGTCGCCATGCTGACGGCCGCCACCATCGAATTCGAAAACGACGCGCAATTTAAAATTCTCGCAGCTCTGGAGGCGCGCCGCGTTCGCAAAGACAGTAACGAAGTTATGGTAAGCCGCGGATACCGTCGTTTCCGCGAACTGTTCGATCGCGTTCTGATCGACATGCGTACCGAGGGTGCGATCCGGCCAGACCTTAATCTCGATGCGGTTCGCGCTGCGATCCTCGGTTTCGCCGATGGCTTGTGGCACGATCAGGTCATTGCTTCTCGGGCAGGCATCCCCTCCAACTACGGCTTTGACGACATTCAGAAGGTCCTCGAACTTCTGCTGGAAGTCTTTCAGGAACAGCCCGCCCGTCACGCCAAAGCCAGCTAGCGACTCCTGAATGTTGAATCTAGGCTTCTTACCTCGCCTCGGGCGAGGTTTTTCTTGCGCTGCTTTCGCCCGCCAAGGAAAGGGTGTCCCCTAAAAGGCAATGTGGGGCCTTAGATGTAGAAGTCTGCGCCGTTCTGTGTGGTTAACCTCCAATATGTCTTTGAAAACAAGATCGCATATCTAAAATTCTTACTGCGCAGTCGGCGTGCAACTATCTGTCGTGGAGGTTCGCAGCAAGGTCGGATTGCCGTGCTTGCGCACCAGATGTGGGGGTGTTTTTTGCCCAGCCTGTTTGCCAATTATCCTGGGTGTCCGATCCTTTCCCTTCTTTTTGGAAAGATGGGTATTGGATCCCACCATCCCTCAGTTCCTAAAAAGGAGATCTGGCTACTGGCAACCGCCCACAAAATCTCTTGACTCTATACCCATAGAGGGTCTATGTATAGACTGTCATGGGAAACACGCGCGATCTCATGCCCGGCACGCTCGACCTTCTCATTCTGACGACACTCGCCCGTGCGCCGCTGCACGGCTATGGAATTGCCCTCGCCATCAAGCGCCTCTCCGATGAGGTACTCACCGTCGAGGAAGGGTCGCTTTATCCCGCCTTGCAACGCCTGCTGCTGCGAGGCTGGGT
>DASRAA010000316.1:0-4721 GCA_035638375.1 Binatia bacterium
CAATGGCACGCAGTTGCAGGAGATGTACATCACGCCCTCGCTGCTCTCCACCGAGAACTGGGACACGCTCGCCGAAGCCGCTGCCTGGTCCCGCGCCAATGCCGATGTCCTGGTTGATACGCACTGGATCGGTGGAGACCCTGCGTTGCTCGAGGTTTACGGATGGGCATCATGGTCGCCCAAGAAAGCGATCCTCGTGTTACGCAACCCCTCCGATAAGGCGCAGGACGTTGCCATCGACATCGAGAGGGCGTTCGAGCTGCCCGCGAAAACACCACGCGCGTACACGCTCCACAGCCCTTGGAAAGAGGATCGCGAGCAGCCTGGCGTTAGCGTCGTCGGGGGCCTGCCACATATGTTCTCGCTCAAGCCTTTCGAAGTGCTGGCGCTGGAAGGCGCGCCGACAAAGTAAAAGAAAATGTGGGTGCCCTCATCCTCTCCCGTTGTCGGGGAAAGGGTGGGTTCGACAGTCTCTCACAAAGGATGCAGTTTGGGCCGATCTCTTCAGTTCGCAGTAGTTCTCGCTGTCGTCGTTCTGACCTTCGGTACAGGGGCCAATCCCATTCCTCTAAGCCACAGGCTTCAAATCTCCGGCCGCCAGTTTGTTCTTGACGGCAAGCCTTTCCAGATCATCTCCGGCGAAATGCACTACGCCCGTATTCCGCGCGAATACTGGCATGATCGCCTCAAGATGGCGCGCGCGATGGGACTAAACACCATCTCCACCTACGTTTTCTGGAACCTCCACGAACTCAAGCCCGGGGTCTTCGACTTTTCTGGGCAACTCGATGTCGCCGCCTTCATTCGTGCCGCGCAAGATGAGGGACTCTATGTGATCTTGAGGCCCGGCCCTTACGTCTGTGCCGAGTGGGACCTCGGCGGCCTTCCCGCGTGGCTATTCGCCGATCCAACGATTGTTCTGCGCAGCGATGACCCGAAATTCATGCAGCCCGTCGCGCGCTGGCTCAAGCGCCTCGGACAGGAGCTCGCTCCGCTGCAAGCAACTCACGGTGGCCCGATCCTCGCGGTGCAAGTCGAAAACGAGTACGGTTCCTTCGACAGCAACCACCAGTACATGAAGCACATCTACAACCTCATCGCGGCTGCCGGTTTCAGCGACTCGCTGCTCTACACCGCCGATGGTCCCGAGCAGTTGCCGAACGGCACCCTGCCTGGTGTTCCTGCCGTCGTAAACTTCGGACCCGGTGAAACGCAACATGCCTTCGAAACTCTGGCGGCGTTTCGTTCCAACCAGCCGCTCATGGCTGGTGAATACTGGGCTGGGTGGTTCGACCACTGGGGCGGCAAGCACGCTCAGACCGATGCCGCCCTGCAAACGAGCGACCTGAAGTGGATCCTGTCGCAGGGCTACTCCGTGAACCTCTACATGTTTCACGGAGGCACGACCTTCGGCTTCATGAACGGCGCCAATTTCGACAAGGCCTACGAGCCGCAAACTAGCAGCTACGACTACGATGCTGCGCTGGATGAATCAGGCCGCCCCACGACAAAGTACTTCGCCTTTCGCAACGCAATCGCGGCGCACGATCCATCGATCAAACTGCCGGACGTGCCACAAACTGCGCCGTTCATCACGATTCCTCAAATTACACTGAGGGAAACGAGTTCCCTTTGGGACAACCTAGCCCATTCTATTGACGCGAACGACCCACGCTCGATGGAAATGCTCGGCCAGTCCTACGGCTACATCCTTTATCAAACCGAAGTCACCGGACCGATCGACGCCGAGCTCCACCTCGAAGCCATGCAGGACTATGCCAAGGTCTACTTGAATCGAGCCGAGCAGGGCACACTCGACACTCGTCTGGGGCAGAACACACTAACGCTTCACTCCAGCGCGACAAAGAACTCACTCGAGATTCTTGTCGAGAATGGCGGACGCATCAACTTTACTAAGCGTCTGCGCGACCAGCGCAAAGGCATCGCCGGACCGGTCACACTGGCGGGCAAGGAGTTACATTCCTGGCGAATCCATCCACTCCCCATGAATGACCTGCACTCCATCGCGTTCCCGCGGGCGGAAACCCAAGTGCATGGCCCTGCTTTCTGTCGCGGAACCTTCGCGCTCGCCAAAACAGGCGACACCTTTCTCGACATGAGGGGGCTCACGAAAGGTGTGTCGTGGGTAAATGGGCATCTGCTCGGAAGGTTTTGGGACATTGGTCCGCAAGAGACATTGTTTGTACCAGCACCGTGGCTCCAAGTTGGATCGAACGAGGTTGTGATATTTACGCTCGGTGAGACAAAGAATGCTACTTTGCGCGGAATACCATCCCCCGTTGTAGGCCGCTAATTTCTCCTGATGCCTTGCGACATTTCGCTGTTTCCCGCCGACGTGCCACACTAGCCGCCTGCGGAGCCGCGGTTCTGTATGGCGGCCCATTCTTGGCTGTCAAAATGGCGCGAAGTTTCGGCTCTCCGTTGAGCCAGTGAAACGGCCAAGACTTGGCTTTCTGCTCGTCCAGTCCGACACGGCCGTCGCGTTAGCGGTCGGCGGCGAACCTCAATGGAAGGGCATCGGGCAAAGCGTCGCTGAGTTCACCTCATTCTCTGATTTATAATCCGCCGAATCCCACACTTCGGGGTGCGGTCATGAAATCAGCGATGACTCCCTTGGATTTCCTCTCTCGCAACGCTTGCGCATACCGTGACTGCACAGCTGAAGTGGATGGCGTCCGGCGTTTCACCTATGCCGAGATGCAGTGCCGAGTGCACTCTTTCGGGGCGGCTTTGCAACGGACCGGTATTGCCCCTGGAGATCGGGTTGCTGTGCTCGCACGCAACGGTCTGCTGCCCTTAGAAGCCCACTTTGCGGTGCCGCTGATCGGCGCCGTTCTGGTCATGCTGAATATTCGGCTGCAGAGCGGAGAGTTGGCCACCATCCTGAACCACAGCAGGGCAAAGATCTTGCTGGGCGATGCGGACCTGCTCGCACCTGTAGGGCTACTTCGGGCGGACATTCCGCAAGTGCAGCGCTTGGTCTCCGATTACGAAGGCTTTCTCTTGGAGGCGGACCAACCTGTTGTGCCCCAAGTTCTGGAAGAGGACGATGTCATCTCGATCAATTACACCAGCGGCACGACCGGTGTGCCCAAGGGCGCGATGTACACGCATCGCGGTGCCTACCTCAACGCCATCGGCGAAATCATTGAACACGGGCTCTCGTATCGATCGGTTTACCTCTGGACATTGCCGATGTTCCACTGTAACGGATGGTGTTTCCCCTGGGCAGTCACGGCGTTGGGGGCGCGACACGTATGTCTTCCTGAAGTCAACGCTGAGCACGCGGTCAAGTTGATACAAGAAGAGGGCGTCACACACGCCTGCGGCGCTCCGGTAGTGGTGCGGACCTTGACGGAGTACTGCTCGAGCCGCGGTATTCGGTTCAATCCCGAGCTAAAGATGGCCATTGCAGCAGCACCGCCACCTCCTGCGGTAATTCGGGCGGCCGAAGCGATCGGTATCCAATTGACACATGTTTATGGGCTGACAGAAACGTACGGCCCACATTGCGTATGCGCCTGGCACAAGGATTGGGATGATGCTCCGTTGGAAAAGCGTGCAGTGCTTAAGGCGCGTCAGGGCGTGCCTTATGTGGTTTTCGGAACCGACATGAGGGTGGTGAATGAAGCAATGCAGGATGTTCCCGCAGACTCACAAACCGTCGGAGAAGTGGTCATGCGCGGAAACAACGTCATGCTGGGTTATTACCGCGACACCGATGGGACCGCGAACGCTTTCCGTGGCGGCTGGTTTCATTCCGGAGACCTGGCAGTCATGTACCCGGACGGCTATATCGAGGTACGCGACCGAGCCAAGGACATCATCATCTCAGGCGGCGAGAACATTTCGTCGCTGGAAGTGGAGCGCGTGCTGTACGAGCATCCAGCCGTGCTCGAGGCGGCCATTGTCGCTCGGCACGACTGCAAGTGGGGCGAAGTGCCGCACGCCTATGCAGCGCTCAGACAGGACACCGCCGCCACCGAACAGGAGTTGATCGAGTTTTGTCGCGCGCGTCTCGCCCACTTTAAATGTCCTAAAGCGGTACACTTTGGTCCATTGCCCAAGACGTCAACCGGTAAAATTCGCAAAAACGTACTCCGTCAAGAGTCTCGAGCTAACACAGAAGGAGTCTCTTAATGTCGGTTTTCCATACCGCAACCGTAGGCAAATACGAGAACATTCTGCTTGACATCGACGGACCGATTTCGATTGTGACACTGAACCGGCCACAGCGGCGAAATGCCCTTTCACTCGAGCTAATGACCGAGATGATCGCGTGCCTGGACGAAATTGCTCGTGACCCTAACGTGCGCGTTGTCTTGCTGCGCTCCGCAGGCAACGTGTTCTCTTCAGGTCACGATTTGAGCGAGATGGTGGGACGCAACATCAACGAATATCGGAAGGTCTTCGATATCTGCACCGAGCTGATGACGCGTATACAGTCTATCCCGCAGCCTGTAATTGCAGAGGTACAAGGCATCGCTACCGCCGCCGGATGTCAACTGGTAGCGACTTGCGATTTAGCGGTCGCCTCCGATCGTGCGGCCTTTGCGACTCCGGGTGTGAAAATCGGGCTGTTCTGTACTACACCCATGGTCGCACTGAGCCGGGCCGTGGGACGCAAGCGGGCTCTGCAGATGCTGCTCACGGGCGAGATGATTGACGCCCCGACGGCCGCCGATTGGGGACTGATTAAT
>DASRAA010000317.1:0-18061 GCA_035638375.1 Binatia bacterium
CGGTACTCGGCGGCTGCCGCGGTGATTCGCTTGACTGATCTGAAACAACGTCCGGCGCCGGCGCATAGGGCTCCGGTAAAACCTGCGCCGAAGAAGAAGTAGGCGCGACATCCCGGCGGCCCTGGTTTTGCTGGGATGTCCGGCTCTACCGTCCGCCAGGCGGACGGTAGAGCGGGAAGAATCTTCCGATGCCTCGTAGTGGGCATCGTTTCTCCTGCATGACCTTACCTTCTGCCGTTTTGGTTCTTACAGCATCTTTGCTTACGATACCCGTTGCTGCGCGGCAGTTCCCGCATCCCGAAGAAGAGAGCCTTGCCGGGCAAAAGGTAGTTCTGCCCGAATTGGTGTCCGGCAAGATTGCGGTGCTGGTACTCGGTTTCAGCAAGGCGTCGAGTACGCCTACAGGAGCCTGGGCGAAGCGCCCACAGGAGGAGTTGGGAAGCACCCCGGTTTCGCGCTGTACCAGCTGGCCGTCATCGAAGAGGCTCAGAGCTCATTCGCGGCATGATCATCTCCGGAATGAAGAAGGGAATGCCAGACCCTCAATGCGCCTACGTTGTTCCCGTGGTGCATCAGGAAAGAGAGCTCAAGGCGTACGTTGTCGTGCTTGACCGCAATAGCAGCATCATGTACCAGACGCACGCTGCAACGGCCGACCCCGGCTACGCTGAGCTGCGAGCCAACCTACGGGCGCTGTTGAAGTAGCCACGCTGCTATATAATCGGGCAAATCTATACGACCTGCTTGACCCTGCGAAAACTCAGGCATTCCATTCCGGAGGTTCACTGGTGATCCGCCACCTTGGCGTCGCTGCACTTGTCTTTGCGCTCTTGCAACCCGGCTTTGCCGCTAGTCCTCTCGCCAATCTCGATGGCTACTCGCCCGCACGCTCGGCTGCCGAGCGCGACTGGGAGGCCAAGTTCCGCGCCATTCCTGATCCCAACATCCTGCGCGACAACATGCAGCGGCTGAGTGCGCGTCCACACAACGTAGGCTCGACTTACGATAAAGATAACGCTGAGTGGATGCGGGCCAAGTTCAAAGAGTTCGGCTTCGACGTACAGATCGAGACCTTCTACGTATTGTTCCCGACACCGAGAGAGCGGCTGGTCGAAATGCTGGAGCCGGTCAAGTTCACCGCAAAACTGCAGGAGCAGCCGTTGGCTGTCGATCCTACCTCGCAACAGACTGCCGAGCAGTTGCCGACCTATAACGCCTACTCCAAAGACGGCGATGTCACCGGTCCGTTGCTGTACGTGAACTACGGCGTACGCGACGACTACGAGCAGCTGGAGCGCATGGGCATCTCGGTGAAGGGAGCCATCGTGATCGCGCGTTACGGCGGCGCGTGGCGCGGCATCAAGCCGAAGGTGGCCGCCGAGCATGGCGCCATCGGTTGCATCATTTACAGCGATCCGCGCGACGACGGCTACTTCGAAGGCCAGTTCTATCCTGACGGACCGTTTCGTCCGTCGGATGGGGTGCAGCGCGGCAGCGTGATGGACACCGATTATCCGGGTGATCCGCTGACGCCGGGTGTCGGCGCAACCAAAGACGCGAAGCGGCTCGAGATCACCGAGGCAAAGACGATAACGACGATTCCAGTGTTGCCGATTTCCTACGGCGATGCGCAACCGCTGCTGGCAGCGATAAGCGGGCAGGTTGTGCCGCAAACCTGGCGCGGTGGGTTGCCGATTACCTATCACGTTGGGCCTGGGCCGGCGAAAGTGCACCTGGTGGTGAAGTCGAACTGGGACATTAAGCCGATCTACGACGTTATCGCGAAGATTCCCGGCAGGGATGCTCCGGAGCAGTGGGTGATTCGCGGCAATCATCACGATGCGTGGGTAAATGGCGCGGAAGATCCGATCTCGGGAATGTCACCTGTATTGGAAGAGGCGCGCGGGCTGGGGGAGTTACTCAAGCAGGGGTGGAAGCCGAAGCGCACCATTATTTATTGCGCATGGGACGGCGAAGAGCCCGGATTGCTGGGTTCGACGGAGTGGGTCGAGCAACACGGCGCCGAGCTGAATGAGCATGCGGTGGTATACATCAATTCGGACTCGAACTCGCGCGGGTTTCTGTTCGCTTCGGGTTCGCACACCCTGGAGCCGATGGTAAACGCCGTGGCGCGCGACGTTCAGGATCCCGAGACCAAACTGTCCGTTCAGAAGCGCGCGCAGTTGCGGCGCATTGGCAACGCGCAAAAACCGGAAGACCGGGAGACGGCTCGCGGAGCCGATCTGCGGATTGGCGCGCTCGGTGACGGGTCCGATTACGCGCCGTTCCTCGATCACGCGGGCGTGGCCGCGCTGAACATCGGATTTGGCGGCGAGGCGCAGGGCGGCATTTATCACTCGATCTACGACAACTTTTACTGGTACACGCATTTTGGCGATCCTGATTTCGTGTACGAACGTGCGCTGGCGCAGTTGGGCGGGACTATGGTGATGCGTATGGCCGACGCCGACCTGCTGCCGTTCGATCCGTCGGCTTCGGTGGAGACGGTGAAGCGCTATGTCGGCGAGTTGAAGATCGAGCTGAAAGACAAACAGGACAAAGTACGCGAGCGCAATCGCGAAATCGAAGAAGGCGTGTTCACTGCAATGGCCGATCCGACAAAAAAATACGTTGCGCCGGCGAAGCAGGAGATCCCGCCATTTTTGAATTTTGCGCCGCTGGAGAATGGCGTAGCTGCTTACGAACGAGCCGCCAAGCGATACAAGACGGCGTATTCGAAGCTGGTGGAAGCGAATCCCACGGTGTGGGACTCGTCCGAGCTCAAGGCAATCAACCAGCAGCTCATTCTCACAGAGCGGACGTTCATGACCACAGAGGGCCTGAAAGAGCGTCCCTGGTTCAAGCATCAGATTTATGCCCCCGGCGCCTATACCGGTTATGGCGTGAAGACCATTCCCGCTGTGCGCGAAATGATGGAAGAAGACAAGTGGGCCGACGCCGATGCCGGCTCAGTGATCGCCGGCGGTGTGTTGATGAAAGAGGCCTTGCTGGTGGACTCCATCGCCGCTCAGTTGGAGAAGCTGGTGGGACAGAGTGCCCCGGCGAAGGCGTCAGGAAAGCACAAGCGTTCCGAGGAAGTGCAAGTTACCGGGAAATAAGAACGACTAGCCCCATCCTCTCCCAAGAGGGGAAGGATGGGGCAGCCACAGTGTGAAACTGATGGTGTCGCTATTTGTAAGTTGCATTGGTGCGGGCTAGCTCGTCGCGGTGCGCGCTGAAGTCAACCATCGAGCCAAATGCCGGGCCACCTAGCGGGTTGGCTTTCATCAGTGCCTGCAGCGCACCATTGACCTTGTCCAGCCCCTCCGCATTCGGTGTTAGGTACACGACGGAAAACATGGCAGGATTTTCCGTGTGGATGGCTTGGGTGTCGATCTCGTATTCATAAATGGCACCATCAGCAAGCTGTTTTTCAAAAAACGGAACAAACAGATTCTTGCTGAGCGTCTCCACCGCATCGTTGGGGGCATCGGGCTTCAACTTGTAAGTAGCCACGCGCGTATAAATACCCTTCCACGAGCCAGGCTTCCAGTTATAGTACCGGCTGACGTAGATTCCGTCCCAATGTTTTGTCGCCGTGGCCAAAACGGGAGTTGTCGAACTGCCGGACTTATAGAACTGCTCAAGTACGTTGAGCAGGCCGGCCATCGACATCGCCGACCACCACTCATCGTGGGTTTGGCCGTCACCCTGATGGACGATCGTCACATCGTTGCCATATCCCACGATCGTTCCTCCGCTGAAGGCCTTCTCGTAAGTCGGCTGGTCGGCGGCGTTGGCTTTTTCCATCTCGCCCCACTGCGCGCGCGGAATGGCCCAGTCGCCAACATAGGTGTACATCGGCGGCTTCTCTTTCATTTCCGATTGCGCCATAGCCGGAGCGACCGCCAGAACTACGATGACCAGCGCGCAAACTACCGCAAAAACTCTGCTTAAGTTTTTGTTCATGCTTTCTACCCTTCTGTGAAGTATTTGATGCCGTTGGTGCGCCAAGAATCGATCCGCGTCAGCTCCCAACCACCGCAAGGTGAAAGGTGTAGCCCGCAGGGCTAATCATGCGTCTGCTGCGAATCGTTCGAATGCACTCTGTGCGGAATGAATGGAGCCTGTGGCGCGATACGCAATTCGCGGATTATGGAGTTAGCAGTTTCAGAAAGCAATCAGGCAATGGTGGTGTCCGGTAAACCGACCTTTGGGAGTGCCATCGGATGATATGCGTGAGACGTTTGTGCTACTGCGAGCCATTCCGCTATCAGTGTTGACGCCGTGCATGCGAAAGGGCATCCTGTTTCTCTTAATCTCAGAGGAGACCTCATGAAGACCCGATCGATTGCTGTGCTGTTCGTGTGCCTCTTTGCTCTTACCGTCAGCTTTGCCCAGAACCTCAACCTCGGCATCTGGAAACTCAACGAAGCCAAATCCAAGATCCCCGCCGGCGTGGGCAAGAACACCACCGTCACTTACTACTCCCAAGGCAGCGACTTCAAAGTCATGACCGACGGCGTCAATGCACAGAGTCAGCCGACGCACACGGAGTGGACCGGCAAGTTCGATGCGAAACCTTATCCGGTTACCGGCAGCTCAGACGAAACCTATCGTGCCTACAAGGTGAAGAACGAGCACCTGCTGCTAGTGGCCAACATGAAGGGCGACAAAACCGTCAGCAACGGCAAAATTCAGGTCTCCAAAGACGGCAAAAGCCGCACCCTCGAAATGACCTACTTCGGCAGCAAGAAAATCCACGCCAAGTACGTGTACGACAAGCAGTAAATGATGCTTTGTCGACTGCCGGTCTGATGCTTGCGCTCGGTGTTCTCCGTGCCTCTGCGGTGAAGACGGTTTCTAGCGCTCTAGCACGGCCTCGAGGTCACTAAAGAACCCTGGATAGGAAATCGCCACGCAACCCGAGTTGCGAATCAGCGTGTGGCCTTCGGCGCGGAGGGCAGCGATCGCGAAGGCCATGGCGATGCGATGATCGCCGAAGCTTTCGATTTCGGCGCCCTGCAGCTTCTGTGCGCCGGGAATTTTCCAGCCGTCGTCGGTCTGCTCGACCTCGGCTTGCATGGCCCTGAGGTTCTGGGTGACTGCCCACAATCGGTCCGACTCTTTCACGCGCAATTCGCCGGCATCGCGAACAAGCATTCCCGCGGTATAAGGCGCGATCGCCGCCAATACAGGTAGCTCATCGATCAGAAGCGCGGTGGTCGCGCCGGAAATTTCGATCGGCTTGCGAATACCGGACGTAAGCGAGATGGTGCCGGCCAGCTCTCCATGACTTTCTTCGACTCGCATCATGTTGACCTTGCATCCCATCGCGGTGAGCACGTCGAGCAGCGCCGAGCGCGTGGGATTCAGCAAAACGCCGTCGATGACCAGGTTGGATCCAGGAAAGATGGCGGCCGCGCAGAGGAAGAAGGCCGCCGAGGAGCTATCGCCTGGGATGAAGACCTCCAATGGATGAAGAGACTGACCGCCGGCAATTGTTACCGAATTGCGGGAGCGCGTCAGTTGCGCGCCGAAGGCACGCAGAGCCAACTCGCCGTGATCGCGGGTGCGTGTGGGTTCTTCGACCGTGGTTTGACCCTCGGCGAGCAGCCCGGAGAACAGCAAACAAGTCTTCACTTGCGCGCTGGCCACCGGCACTGCGTAATCAATGCCTTTGAGATGCGCGCCACTGATATGCAGTGGAGCGTGGTCATCGGTCGCGGTAATTTCCGCACCCATCTTGCGCAGCGGCTCCATGACGCGCTTCATCGGCCGCCGCGAGAGCGACTCATCGCCGATCATTACGCTGACGAACGGCTGCGCGGCGACGATGCCGGACAGCATGCGCATCGTCGAGCCGGAGTTGCCGCAATCGAGCGGAGCGGAAGGAGCTTTGAGTTCCGGTCCGAGTCCGTCGATGAGCACCGCGCCTTTTTCGTCACGCTCGACGCTACAACCCAGCGCGCGCACGCAGCCGAGCGTGCTGTTGCAGTCAGCCCCCGGAGAGTAATTCTCGAAACGCGAACGTCCTGGTGCCAGCGCTGCCAGCATGGCGTAGCGGTGCGAGATGGATTTGTCGCCGGGCACGCGCAGGCTGCCGAGAATGTTGCCCGCGGGGCGAATCAGAACCGTGTCGTTTGCTTGCATGGAGTCGGGCCTGATGCGAGCAGGCCTGGATCTAAGTTACAGGAAGATAGGGCAGAGCGTTGCGATATGCTGATCGGCATGCTCCGCCGACTCGCGTTCCTGATTGTTGTCTCTGCGACTCTCTTCTCGCAGCAGCAACAGCAGACCTTCAAGCTCACTCCGCTCAAGCCGGTGCCGCAGCTCCAGACGGAGGCGTTAAAGGCGTCGCCTCCCGCCGAATCCGGTAATTTTCGCCAATCTGACCTGGTGGAACTGGTAAAGCTCGATGCCACCATCAAGCTCGATATTCATTACGCGTCAGATAACAACTTCATGGGAACGCCGTTCTACACCCAGGCCCGAGCGTTCCTGCAACGGCCTGCGGCGGAGGCGCTGGTGCGCGCCAACCGCGAGTTGCACAAGCGGGGGTACGGGCTGCTAATTTTTGACGGCTACCGTCCTTGGTATGTGACCAAGATGTTCTGGGACGGAACGCCGCCCGAAGATCATCTTTATGTGGCCGATCCGGCGAAAGGCTCGAAACACAATCGCGGCTGCGCCGTCGACCTCACCGTATATGACCTGCGGACAGGCCACCCGCTCGATATGCCGAGCGGGTATGACGAGATGTCGGAGCGGGCGCATTCCGACTACGCAGGCGGTACACCGCTGCAGAACGCCAACCGAGCCTTGCTCCGATCTGTGATGGAGGCCCAAGGATTCGTGGCGAATCCCAATGAATGGTGGCATTTCGACTACAAGGATTGGGAGCAGTATCCGATAATGAATGTTCGATTTGAGGAACTGAACGCCACAAGACCGAACTAGCTCCTGGTTTTGTAATATCTCCTAGGCGCGCACGCTTTAGACTGGCCTGAACGGAACCGATTTTGCCGCCGCTTCGTAACAGAGTCATGAGCCTCGAAGTATCCCGCCCCCGGCTGCCGGCGGTCACCTCCTTGCGCTTCTTTGCGGCGTTCCATGTGGCGTTATTCCACATGAAGGAGATGCGTGTCTTGACCCATCCGGAGTGGCTGCGGGCCTTTGCCGGCATCGGCTACACCGGCGTGAGCTTCTTCTTCGTGCTATCGGGATTCATCCTGGTGTACACCTACTGGGGTCGCGACAGTAGCTTAGGAAACTTCTGGCAGACGCGGTTTGCCCGCATCTATCCGGCGTACTTGTTTTCACTCGTACTGACATTTCCATTCTTTTACTTTGGCGCGCTCAAAATGCACGTGCCGTTCTTCGCATTTGCCGAGCATCACTTCGCGCTCTCGTCGTTGCTGGTGCTGCTGCTGCTGCAGGCATGGGTGCCTCCGGCGGCACTCGCCTGGAACGCGGTGGCGTGGAGCCTTTCGGTCGAGGCGTTCTTCTACGGTGTCTTTCCATTCGCGCTCAAGCGCTTCGGAACGTTCTCGCGCACGGTGTTGTGGGCAATCATTCCGGCATGCTGGATTGCCGGTCTGGCAGTGTCGATCGGGTATCTGGCGATGCTACCGCCCGGCGCTCCTTACGTGAGCAGTGCGAACTGGTCGGGCGCTGTACAGTTCGTGAAGTTCTTCCCCCTGGTGCGCCTGCCGGAATTCCTGATGGGCATGGCTGCAGGATTTCTGTTTTTGCGCAGTGAACGGAGGCAGAGTCTGGGGTTGCCGCTTGTCGGCCTGGGTCTGCTTGGCCTTGCGGCATCGACCCTTGCTTCGAAGTTCGTGCCATATCTTGTGGTGCACACCGCGCTGCCTGGGCCTGCCTTTGCCGCCATCGTGTACGGCATCGCGCTGGAATCCAGGTGGGCGTCATGGCTCAACAATCGCTTACTGGTTCTGTTTGGCGACGCCAGTTACAACTTCTATCTGCTGCACAGCATCTTTGTCTTTCCGTTTTTCTACAATTTCCGGACGCAGCAGCTGCGCTTCAATAATTTCCTGGGCATCCTCGCCTGGACGATTATGATGCTAACGATCTCGTCGCTGGTCTACCGCTTCATCGAAGAACCGGCTCGCCGTAGGTTGCGGCCACATCGCCATACGCCAGTGCTCGCCGCCCCCGCACCGGCTGTCGCCGATTAACGGGCTGACGTTGGCGCGGTTCAGTCGTCCAATTGGGGGATACAATATTGTGTTTTGGGCCGCGCTTATTTGTGCCGTCGGAGGATTCGATGTCCATCAATGATTGCCGAAGACTGACTACCGGGCTGATTCTGTTGGCAACCCTGCTGAGTGCGAGCACGCTGCCCGCTGCTCCCAACCCGAATGGTGGCCAGTGGCCAAGCATCAAGTATGAAAAGTACAAGCTGAAGAATGGGCTCGAGGTCATTCTCTCAGAAGATCACCGCCTGCCGCTGGTGGCGGTCAACCTGTGGTATCACGTGGGCCCGATGTACGAGAAGCCGGGACGCACCGGCTTCGCGCACCTGTTCGAGCACATGATGTTCCAGGGATCGAAGAATGTCGGTGCGAAAGCACACTTCAGGTACCTGGAAGCGGCCGGGGCCAGCGACATCAACGGCACGACGGATTTTGACCGTACCAACTACTTCGAGACCCTTCCATCGAACCAACTGGAGTTGGCGCTGTGGCTGGAAAGTGACCGTATGGGATTCCTGCTGGAAACTCTGGATGGTCCCAAGCTGGCTAACCAGCGCGACGTGGTACGGAACGAGCGGCGGCAGAGCGTGGAAAATGCTCCCTACCAGCTGCCGGAAGAGGTGATGACACAGACGCTGTATCCCGCGCCACATCCCTATCACGGCGTGGTCATCGGCTCACATGCCGACATCGAGGCAGCCAAGCTCGATGATGTGCGCGAATTCTTCCGCCAGTACTACACGCCCAACAACGCCAGCATCGCGATCGTCGGCGATTTCGATTCGGCCAAGGCGAAGCAGATGGTGGAGAAGTATTTCGGGCCGATTCCGTCCGGGCCGCCAGTACCTCCGGTGGAGGTAAAGACCCAGCCGATCACGCAGGAAAAGCGGCTGACGGTGACAGACGAAGTGGAGCTGCCGCGCGTGTACATGCTATGGCTGGCGCCTGCGTACTTCGCTCCGGGTGACGCCGATGCCGACATGGTGGCACATGCACTAGGAGGTGGAAAATCAAGCCGTCTTTACAAGAAGCTGGTGTACGAACAGCAGATCGCACAGGATGTGGACGCAGTCCGTTACGGGCTGAAGCTCGGCTCGATGCTCTATATACAGGCGACGTGCAAGCCGGGAGTTGCGCCGGAACAGGTGGAGAAGTCGATCGATGAGGAACTGAACGCCTTTCGCAACCACGGCCCCACCAGGCAAGAGGTGGAGCAGGCGCGGAATTCGATCCAGTCGGCAATGGTCTTTCGCCTGCAGAAGATGGGAGGCGTGGCCAACCTGCTGAATCTCTACAACCAGTTCCTGGGCGACCCTGGAAAGCTGGACTGGGACCTGGAGCGCTATGACGCTGTGACTGCGGAAAGCATGAAGAAGTTTGCCGCTACGACGCTCACTGACAATTCGCGCATCCTGATGGACGTCGCCCAGGGCAAGAAGACGATCGATGATCCGCCGCAGAACAAGCAGCCCGAGAAGGCATCGACTGTAGCCTCCCTCGATATCCAAGGGCAGGAGTGGCGGAAAACGCCGCCTTCGCCGGGGCCGGTGTCGGCGTTTTCGTTGCCAGTGCCGAAGCAGCTCACACTTGGCAACGGCCTAACCGTGCTGCTGACCGAGCAGCATAATCTGCCGATTGTTGCGGCTAAGGTGGTGGTGCTGGGTGGGAATGGCGATAACCCCCCAGAAAATAGAGGCTTGGCCGGATTCACAGCGCGCATGCTGGCGGAAGGATCGAAGGGACGTTCGGCGCTGAACATCGCGGATGAGATGGCGCAGCTCGGCGCCAAGCTGGAGTCGGACAGCGATCCGGATTCATCGCAGGTTTCAACGGAAGTTCTGAAGCGGAACGTGGGAGCCGACTTCGATGTGCTTTCGGACGTGGTACTTCATCCTGCATTCGACAACAAAGACATCGAACGGATACGCAGCCAGCGGGCGACGGAGCTGCTGCAGACCAGCGACGATCCTTATGCGCTCTCGCGCCGTGTATCGCAGCGCATACTCTATGGTGACCATCCATATGGATATCTTCCGCTGGGCACGGAAGCGTCAATCAAGAACACCACGAAAGCTGACTTGGAGAAGTATTGGTCCACCGATTACGTGCCTGCCAACTCGGCGCTTGTCATTGCCGGAGACTTGACGGAAGCGGAAGCAAAGTCGCTGGCGGAGAAGTATTTTGGCAGTTGGAAGAACACCGGAAAACGGTCGTCAGTACCGGAAGTATCATTGAGTCCGGCACGGTCCATTTATCTGGTGGACAAGCCAGGTGCAGCCCAGACCACCTTGCGGGCTGTGACTTTGGGAACTCAGCGATCGAATCCTGACTTTGCCGCTCTGGAAGTCGCCAACAACGCGCTGGGAGGCCTTTTCGACAGCCGCATCAACATGAATCTGCGAGAGAAGAACGGATACACCTACGGTGCTAACTCCTACTTCAATTACCGGCGGGGAACCGGGCCCTTCTACATAGTGACCAGCGTTCGTACCGACACCACGTCCGACGCGTTGCGCGAGATGTTCAAGGAAATCGAGGGTATGCAAACCTCGCCGCTGTCTGCATCTGAGCTGTCGCTGTCGAAAGAGGCTGCGGCCCGCTCCCTGGCAGCGCGATTTGAGACGATGCCCAACACGGTTGCCACGACGAGTGACTTGTTCATTTACTCGTTGCCAGTCGATTTCTATAACAAACTGCCTGGGAAAGTGGATGCGGTGACTGCGGCTGACGTGGAACGTGTCTCGAAGCAGTACTTTGTGCCCGGAAAGATGTTCATCGTGGCTATAGGCGACAAGCAAAAAATCGAAAGCGGTCTGCAAGAATTGAACATGGGCTCGGTGCAGCTTACGAACTTCGATGGAACGCTGGCGAAGGCTGGGGCTCCGGCGGGTTCGGCAAAATAGAACGAGCGCGCGACACTCTGAGCTGCATTCATACTGCCGCTTCTGTCCCTTGTCACCTTTTGATAGTCGCGCTCCCCACCTATAGTGAAGCGGGAGATAGCAGCAAGGTGTGCGCGTCTCTTTTGAGATTTGACTTGGATTCACGCACTCCCTAACATTCAGCCGTACGGGCTTCAGACCACTTCCCCACAATGATTGATACAGTCATTTCGCACTACCGAATCGTCGAGTTGCTCGGTGGTGGCGGTATGGGGCTGGTCTATAAGGCGGAGGACCTCGACCTCGGCCGCTTTGTCGCCTTGAAGTTCCTTCCCGAGGAGATGGTCGAGGACTCAACGGCGCTGGAGCGCTTTCGCCGCGAAGCTCGCTCCGCTTCAGGACTGAACCATCCCAACATCTGCACGGTGTATGAGATCGGACAGGACGCCGGGCGTCCGTTCATCGCCATGGAGTTTTTGGAAGGTCATACGCTCTTCCAGATTCTCGATGGTCATCCAATGAAGCTCGATCCGGCGTTGCGCATCACGCTTGATGTCGCCGAGGCTTTGGGTGCCGCGCACCATCAGGGGATTGTGCATCGCGACATCAAACCGGCCAACATCTTTGTCACGGGTCGCGGAAACGCTAAGGTGCTGGACTTCGGTTTGGCCAAAATACTGCCGTCGCCGTTGATTGACGCTCAACGCAGTACTCTGATGACTGAGGCTGAGAGCGGTCGGCTCACCAATCCCGGCAAGCTGATGGGGACGATGGCGTACATGTCTCCCGAACAGGCGCGCGGCTGGGATCTTGACGCACGTACCGACCTGTTCTCCTTCGGCGTCGTTCTCTATGAGATGGTTGCTGGCCTGCTGCCTTTTCGCGGCGGTACATCGGCCAATATGTTCGATGCACTGTTTCACACCGAGCCGATTCCGCCGATTCGTTTGAATCCGGATGTGCCGCCCAAGCTCGAAGACGTCATCGCCAAGTGCCTGGAGAAAGACCGCGAGCTTCGGTATCAGCATGCGTCGGAGATCTGCGCTGACTTGAAACGCATCCGGCGTGACACCTCTGATACCCATACCGTGATCGCTATCGACGCACAGCGCTCGGGACCGCGGTTGTCGCGGCACGTCACCAAGCCGCCCTCGCGCAAGTCGGGGGAGCGTCCCAGGCCGGTCTCGGTCTTCCCCGAACTTCTTCAGGAAGAGCCGCCGCTTCGTTGGAACAAGAAGCTTTGGGGCGCAGTGATCGCGGTCGTGCTGCTGGTCGCCGGCGGTATCGGGTACTTCGTTTATCGGCAAGACCATAAACCGGCCAAGTTCGCCGAAAAGGATACGGTGGTTATCGCCGACTTCGTGAACACTACGACGGACCCGGTTTTCGATGGAACACTAAAGCAGGCGTTGGCGATTCAGTTGGAGCAGACTCCGTATCTGAATGTGCTTTCGGACAAACGAGTCAGCGCCACACTGAAGATGATGAACAAACCTGGTGACGCCCGCCTGACCGATGAAGTGGCGCGCGAGGTCTGCATTCGCACCAACAGCAAGGCACTGTTGGAAGGAAGTATCAGCAGCGTCGGCACTCACTACATGATCGGGCTTAAGGCGGTCGATTGCCAGACGGGTGACACACTGGCCAGCGCGCAAACTGAAGCCGAGAATCGTGACAACGTACTCAAGCACCTCGGCGAAGTAGGCGATGAATTACGCCAGAAGCTGGGCGAATCGCTGATCTCGGTCAAGCGCTACAACAAGCCCCTCCAGCAGGTGACGACCTCGTCCCTCGAGGCGTTACAGGCCTATTCAATAGGCCGCGCGATGCAAACCCTCAAAGGCGATGGGGAATCGATTCCTTACCATAAGCGGGCCATCGAACTGGATCCGAATTTTGCCCGCGCCTATGCATCGCTTGGCATGGCGCAATACAACCTGCGCGAAACCAGCGCCGCCAGTGAAAACTTTAAGAAAGCTTTTGAGTTGCGCGACCGGGTCAGTGAGCGCGAGCGGTTCTACATCGAAGCGGCGTATTACAGTTTCGCCACCGGCGAGCTGGAGAAGGCTAACCAGGTTTACAAGCAGTGGGCGCAGGAATATCCATCCGAAGTTGCCCCGCACGTCAACCTGGCCCTGAATTACGAAGTGATGGGTGATTTCGAGAAGGCGCTGGAACAAGCGCGGTTGGCGGTCGGGATCTCGCCTGCCACGGTAACCGGTTATGCCAACCTTGTTGCCGCCTACCTGGCGCTCGATCGACTTGATGAAGCGCTGGCCGTATATCAGCAGACGCGGCAGAAGGCATACGACAACGAGAACCTTCGCGAAAGCCGCTACGCCATTGCTTTTCTGCAAAATGATCAGGCCGAGATGAAGCGGCAGTTGCAAGCGGCAGGAGAGATTCCGGGAGCCCAGTCGGCACTGGAATACATACAGTCGGATACAGAGGCCATACATGGCAATCTGGCGGCCGCGGGCGAGATGATGCAACGCGCGGTTGCAACAGCGCATCGTGAGGGTTCCGATGAAATCGCGGCCCTGTGGCTTGCTAATGGTTCTTTGCGCGAGGCGCTTTTCGGTGAAGCCGCCCAAGCGAAGAACCTCGCAGCGCAAGCTTTGCAGATTTCGCCCAGTCGTGACATTCGCATCGCGGTCGCGACGGCTTTTGCAGCCATTGGCGAGTCCGGCCAGGCTCAGAAGTTGTTGGAGCAGTTGAACACCGAGTCTCCGATGAACACTCTTGTGCAGAACTACTGGCTGCCAATCATCAAATCTCTGCTTGCCCTGCACAAAGGCGATGCAAAACAGGCCATCGCATTGCTTGACGTGACCCGGTCTTACGAGTTGGGCATCCAGAACACAAGCATCATGATGCCCATCTATGTGCGTGGTTTGGCTTATGCCAAGGCCGGACAACCCGAGGAGGCCGCAGCAGAATTCGGCAAGATGCTCGCCCATCGCGGGTTGGGGGAAAACCAACCCATTCAGGGGCTTGCCCTCCTGCAACTTGGGCGTGCTAAAGCTGCGGCAGGCGACAAACCTTACGCTCGTCGCTCTTATCAGGACCTGCTGGCTCTATGGAGACAGGCCGATCCTAATCTCTCGTTGCTTCATCAGGCTCAGGCTGAGTACGACAAACTGAAGGACTGAGGCCGCCGTTCAAGTCTTCCTGAAACAATTTCCGACAGGCGAGCATTTATAATGCTCCCACTACCATCTTTTCCGTCTCCGAGGTTCGAATGAACTCCAAGGGTTGCGTGGTTCTGGTCCTCGTGTTGCTGGTGTCGGCGGCGACATTTGTTTCGGCTCAAACATTCCGCGGTACGATTTTGGGAACCGTATCTGACACCTCGGGCGCGGTGGTCGCAGGCGCTACCGTGAAAGTGCACAACGTTGGTACCAGCCTGGAGCGCACTACCCAAACCACTGCCGAAGGCAACTATTCCATCGCTGAGCTGCCAATTGGAACTTATACGGTGACGGTCACGCAGGCGGGATTTCAGACAGCCGTGATGAGCAACGTTCTCGTCGACGTCGCGACGGAGCGCCGAGTGGACGTGGCACTCAAACTTGGTCAGGCCAGTGAAACTGTCGAAGTCACCGGCGAAGCTGCAGTGGCGCAGGTGGAGACCACCTCGGACACCTTGGGCGGCACGCTGACCGCGCAAGAAATTGCCAATATTCCCGTCAACGGCCGCGATTACACAAAATTGATTTACCTGAATCCCGGAGTCGCCGGCTCGCCGGACCAGATCAGTGACTCGCCCGGATCCTTCGGAACCTTCTCAATGAACGGTTCGCGCGGCCGCTCCAATAACTTTCTGCTCGACGGGACCGACATGAACGACGGCTTCCGCAACGACCCGGCGATCAACGAAGCCGGCGTGTTCGGCGATCCCGCAACCATTCTGCCGATCGACGCTGTCGCGGAGTTGCGCGTGTTGTCGAACTACGAAGCTGAGTACGGACGCAACAGCGGCGCCGTCGTCAACATCGTGACCAAGAGCGGAACGAACCAGTTTCACGGTTCTGCCTTGGAGTATTACCGCAGTGGCGCGATGGGGGCTCGGAACTACTTCAATATCGCGAGCCAGCCCAAGAATCCCTTCACCAATAATCAGTTTGGCGGATCGCTCGGCGGTCCGATCGTCAAAGACAAGCTCTTCTTCTTCATGAATTACGAAGGCCAGCGCGAAAGTGGAGCCCAGGCGGGCTTGAGTTGCGTCCCCGACGCCAATGCCATCGCCTCAGCGAAAGCACAGGCCGCCACTAATGGCATTCCCTTGAGTCAGACCATGCTGAATCTGCTCGCAATGAATCCCTGGCCTACGCCGAATATTCCGGGCGCTACCGCCAGCCTGAGCGGTTGCGATACCCCTAATCTGGCGACTTCGACCCGCTTTTCCAACAACGTGAATAGCGGCATCTTCAAAATGGATTACAACCCGAACTCATCTAACAACATTACCGGTCGCTATTACTACGGAGGCAGCGATCAGAGCTTCCCGTTTGCCCAGTTGGCTGGCGGTCTTCTCCCCGGATTTAACACAGTGACTCCCACCACGGTGCAACTGGTTTCGCTGTCGTGGGTGAAGGTGGTGAACTCAGCGCAAGTTAACGAAGCGCGTTTCGGCTGGAACCAGTTCGAAGAAGGCTTCTTCCCTGAGGACCGCAACTTCAATCCCGCGTCGATTGGCATGGATACCGGAGTTACTCCCTACAACTATGGTTTGCCCAAGATCTCTGTCGGCGGATTTTCGGTGATCGGTGCAACGTCGTCCGTTCCGCGCAACCGCGTAGATACCAACTGGCACTTCATTGACAACTACTCGTGGCAGGCCGGTCGTCACGATTGGAAGTTCGGATACGAGTTCCGCCGCACTTCCATCAATCTGATCCAGAACAACACTTTTCGCGGCAAACTTACCTTCGCCGGCGACAATCTGAACGCCCCCCTCACTGAATTTGTGGCAGGTCTTCCAACCGGCGGCAGCCAGACCCAGGGTTACACGAACCGCCACACCTCGCAAAACAGCCAGGGACTGTATGTGCAAGACAGCTTCCGCTGGAGCAAGCGCCTCACCGTGAACTACGGATTGCGTTGGGATTACTTCGGCGTGCCCGGCGAAAAAGACAACCTGTTCTATCAGCTAACGCCCGCCAATGGCGGTACGTTAGTACAGGTAGGGACGAAGGGTGGGCCTTCCAGCCTCTACAACAAGGACTACAACAATTTTGCCCCTCGCGTGGCGCTGGCGTATGACCTGTTCGGCGACGGTAGCACGGTCATTCGCGCCGGATGGGGTATGTTCTACGACGCATTCTCGCAAGACATCTTCCTCGCCCATATTCCCTACAACTGCAGCTTCTGTCCAGGGCCTGCGTACGTAGGTGTCGGCATAGCGGCGATCAGCTTCTCCGGTCTGAGCGGCAATCCGATTGTGCCGGGTTCTCCCGTGTTCGCCGGACCATCACCATTGAGCAGCTATTTCGGCGTCGATCCCAACATTCGCACCCCGTATGTGCAAAACTGGAACCTGAACCTGCAGCGCCAGATCACCAACAAGATCATGATGCAGTTGGGATATGTTGGCGCGAAGGGCACGAAACTGTTTCGCTTCCGCGACATCAATCAGCCCACCCAGGCGCAGATTACCGCCTACGACCTCTCGCCCGCCCAGTGCGTGCCCGGCGTTTACGTAGCGCCGAATTGTCCTATCGCAGGCTTCGACGGTCCCGATGGAGTGAACTTCAATGTACCTCGCACCAACTTCCCCAACTTCTTCTACGTGAACCAGCAAGAAGCGACTGCGAATTCTATCTATAACGCGCTGCAGGCGAGTCTGCAGATGAATGGCTGGCATGGGCTGTCGCTGCAGGCCAACTACGCCTGGTCCCACTCCATCGACAACGCCAGCGACCTCGAGGACTTCATTCCCAATGCCTCGCAGCCGAATGACAGCTGGAACGTTCAACTGGAGCGCGGCAATTCGAATTTCGATATCCGTCAGCGATTCAGTTTGAACTTCACCTATCAGTTCCCGACCTTCTCTGGTGGGATGAGCAAACTGAAGAACGGTTGGGGCTTCGACGGAGTCGTGAATCTGCAGACCGGACAACCGTTTAACTTCAACTACAACTTCCAAGGCGACTATTCGGGATCGGGCGAAGGCTTTGATCGTCCCGAGGTCGTTGGCCCTATTGTGTACGGAAGCGTTCCTGCTAGCTTCCTCAACCTGAGTTCGTTTGCCGTGCCTTGCACATTCGGCAACACGACAGCAACGACCCCTTCCGGAGACAGCAACTGCCTGGCCGGATCCCGGCATTTCGGCAATCTGGGCCGCAACCAACTGCAGGGGCCGTCATTTAAAGAAGTCAATTTCTCGGTCTTCAAGAACACTCAGCTTACCGAGCGTGTGCAACTGAGCCTTCGCGCTGAGTTCTTCAACATCTTCAACCATCCGAACTTTGCCAATCCGGTATTACCGAACTTCATTGCCGATCCGGGAGTGAACGGTATCGACAGTACAGGTCGGGGCATCGGATATTACGCTCTAACTGCAACGGGCGACGTTGGCATTGGCAACCCCTTCCTTGGCGGAGGCGGTCCGCGCGGCTTGCAGGTGGCTGCGAAGATCACCTTCTAGCAAAACCTCTTAATATGGGTGCCCCATCCTTTTCATTTTTTGGGAAAGGGTGGGATTTTACCCTTTCACAGCCCTGTAGATTGCATATTGCGTAGTTCGCAGCACCGGCTGCAGCCACATCCGATCCGCGAACAGACGCTCATGAATCAGGTTGTGATACACGACGATCACATCTCGAGGTTCCATCCGTAATGACTCGTGCAGATTTGCCAAAACGCGCCCAAGCACGTGTTCCGGAAAAGGATTGAACAAATACAAGACGATTGGCTCAGCAGGGAAGTCAAACTCACGCGCATCTCCCGAACTCGATT
>DASRAA010000318.1:0-4491 GCA_035638375.1 Binatia bacterium
GGAAGAACACGGCTTCATCATGGAGAAGCCGACCTTTCCGCTGGCTGCTGGGAAATATCTCGTCACGGGTGACCGCAAGGTGACGACCGTGCTGACAGTTCACCCCAAGGACAAAAACGGCAATCAGCGGTGGGAACTCGCCGCCGGCGCGACCCTCTACGATGTCACCCATCTCGGATGCCGCTCCGCACGCTACACGCCGGCGAAGGCTGCCAACGCGTGCTCGCCTGCGAACGCTTCCACGAAGGGTTTTCCCGTGAATCCGGGGGCGGCCATGCCTGCCGTGAACGGCTGCCACAAGCAGGACTACGCGGTTCTCATCGTCGTTGGGCTGCCCGCCAATCACTGAGCGGCCGCACGCAGGGCGCGACCGCTCGCCACGCGACCACGCCGACACCCGCGCTGCTTCTCCACCGAGCGGCCGGAGCGCCTCTGGAACAGATTCATAGCGGATTAGACTACGCTCCCGAGTAACGCCGCAGTATTTACCCATCCGCGCCTCAACTCCTGGTAAGTAATCTCGGACCGCTTCATCGATTCCACGCTCCACATGAGCCCTTGCCGAGACGTCCTGCGCCGAGCACTTCCTTTGATGCTCATGACGGCGACCTCTTCATCGTCCCTGAAGCCGGTATACGAACAGGAGGAACAAGCCCGCAATAATAACGGCGAGGAGCAAGGACAGTAGCAGCACCCGAAGCTGTGGCGAGCGGGACTTCAGGAGTGCCGGGGCCTTGAGGCGTTCGTGACGTCCCGCCACGGTAACCGTTTCTGGCGCGTCCAGTTCAGCCTTCATCGCGGCCGCGGATTGATAACGCTCATCCGGGCTTCGCTCCATCGCGTGCAAGACGATTTCCTCGACCTCGGCTGAAACATCCGGGTTAATCGCGCGCGGAGCCACCGGGTCGCCGGCGAGGCGTGCATTCATTATCTGGAAGGGCGTCGAACCCTCGAACGGCACGGTTCCCGTAACCATCTCGAACAACACGGCGCCCAAACTGTAGATATCGGTGCGCTGGTCACCGCGTTTCCCCTTGACCTGTTCCGGCGCCATGTAGTCCGGTGTCCCCAAGGCAGGCGAGAATCCACCGAAGGTGAGACGCCGCATGCCGGAAACCTTCGCAATGCCGAAATCCATAATCCGCAATGAGCCATCTTTGCAGAGCATGATGTTCTCGGGTTTGAGATCGCGGTGCACCATATCGTGCCGGTGCATGTGATCCAATGCCTCACAAACACGGCTCGCAATTTGAAGCGCATCGGTCACCGGGAGCTTACCGGTACTGCTTAACAGTTGTCGCAGTGTTTGGCCCTCTAGAAACTCCATGGCCATGTAGGGCCGGCTTTTATGTTCGACCGGCACGACGCGAAGAATGTAGGGATGGTCCAGCAACTTGCCGATTGCTTCTTCCCGCTCAAAACGTGAAAAGGTAGTCGGATCGCTCTCAAACTGCATGAAGGGAACTTTGAGCGCCACGGGGTTGCCTGTGGACAGATCCGTTGCTTTGTAAACACTGGACATGCCGCTGCGGCTGATCAGATGAGTGATCCGAAACCGCTCGTCCAGCACTTGTCCGATTTGAAATTCATTGTTTGTGGAAAGCCCGGATGCCTCTTCGTGGGACGGAGCTGCTGGCTGCACCGCCGCTTCGGGGGTCGGCTGGGCTGCATGTGAGGGCAAGCGGAAGTCACCCATCGCACTTTGCGCTTCGGCTAGCTTTCCCTCCGCCAGGTATCGGAACGAGTTCGCTAGCCGTTCCCGAAGCCTGGATGCCACATCAGGCGCGGACCGGCCATTCAGGTCACCCGCGACGCGCAATACGTCCACAAAATACGTGGGCGCAACGGCGTATTCCTCATCCGCGCGATAGGTGGCCAGTTTCACGTCGCGCAGGCTGAAGCCCTCGGTTGCCAAGGCGGTTGTGATGCACGCGAGTACCCCCGTGCGGTCTTCTCCCACCACGACCACCTCATAGGTCTGTGCCTCCTGAGGACGGACCTCTACTTCGACAGGACGTTCAGCTTTCAAGAGAGCAAGCATGCGGAGGTGATGGGCAATCTCGGAAGCCGCACAGCCCTCCAGGTAAGACCCCGGCATGCGGCGGAAGTGCATCTCTATCAGGTCAGGGTTCAGCTCAGGACACTGCGTCCGCACGGACTCGGCTAAGGAGGTCAAATTGGGGATCCTTTTCGCATTCCAGCCGGACAATACTATGCAAAATCTTAAAGTACTACCAGCGGCTGCCAGTCATCGTGTCCGATTCTGACGTGCCGGTCCAGTTCTGGAGGTCGCCGACCACCGCTGCCAGAGCGTCGAGCCCGGTGGATCACGATGATGGCGACATGAGTGGCGCACGACGAACTTCGAAATGGATAATGCCTTGCCAGGCCTGGGCTGGAGTCGATTGGCCACTGGCGTCCTGCCAGCCGCTGTTAGTCGCGCAAAACGGCTAGCGTTTACGAATCCAATCTCCAGTAGACGTATTCGCGGTTATACATCAACTAGTGCCCGTGGATACGACTCGATGCGTCCGTGCTAAAGTCGATTGCGGACGGATGCTTCACAACCGTCTCGAGCAGCCATCGTGCTCGTCATGTGGAGGTCGTGATGAACAAACTCGTCATTGTGGCGTCGCTTCTTGTCGCAACAGCCAGCTCGCAGGCGCTTGCGGCTACGAATTACAGGTTTTGCTTCGGCGGCGGCCGCGCGGGATTGTATTACAGCGCCGTGTTCCCGGCGGATCAGGGCACGAAGACTGCGGATACCGCAAACGCCTTCAATGCCTTTGTGAAGGGCAAATATGGCACCATCATCCATAGCGAATGCCACAGCGCTGGGACGCAGGCGGTCGCGGCGTCCGACAAGAAGATGAGGGAGGACAGCGACCAACAATCGAAATTCCCCTCGAAGCTCATCGAGACGGGCTGGAACGGAAAGTAAAACAAAACACAGAAACTGCTGCTCGCGACGGCCGCTGCTTCGGTCTTACAAATGGCTTCAGTCACCGTTTTGGTCCGTGGCATCGACCTTTATCATATGCGCCGTTGTTTTCCATACGGCTGATGCAACCAAACTCGAACTCACGGACTGTTCTCCGCACGACAGAAAACTAACGTGCTTGCGTTCCACATCTGCGAGAACGCGGTTTCTCAGGCAGTGCTACATACCGGTGTTTAGCCCGAAGCCTTCAGCGACACGACTCTCTCTGGGCCCGGTATCTTTTAGGTCATTGAAAGCCTATCCATTGATGTTTAGGATGCGACGGCGATGACAAAAAAGAACGTCCGATGCAACTCTCTGGAAAAAGTCGAATTGTGTGGATCGAGGCGCATGTTTGGAGCGTTGAGGCGCGTCAATGCGGCTGTAACGATCCTGGCAGCCTGTCTGTTGGCCGTGAGTGTGAATGCGCAACAAACCGTGCCGTCGGCAGTCCCGCAGCGGGAATCTGCTTCAGAGAGACCGGCCTTTGAAGTCGCCACGATTAAACTGGCTTCGCCGAACGCGATTCCGCGGAACCAAATAGTGAGAGTAAGCCCCAACCGGATCTCCATTCCGAGCATGACGCTGACTTGGTTGATTTACACCGCATACGGTGAGGGGATGAGTACGTCACTACCCCTAGTTGGCGGCCCTGACTGGAGGAACCAGACCGCGTATGCTATCGAAGCCCAGTCGCAGGAGCCTGCCACGCAGTTACAGTTTCAAGCGATGCTCCGCACTCTCCTGGAGGATCGCTTCGGATTGAAGATCCACAGAGAATCCGTCGAGTTTGACTTCTATGCGCTGGTTCTCGACCGGAGCGACGGCAAACTCGGACCGAAGGTGCAACCGTGGACCGGCACTTGCGCGAACGGCCGGACGCCTTCCAAAGACGAGTACGACGACGCCCTCATTGCGGCATGCCCGAGCGGTCTTCTCGGGAACCGACTCTTCCTTGACGGCGGCACCATGTTTTCGGCCGCGGACCTGTTGTCGCTGCCAATGTCCAGGACCCTTCTGGGCCGTGTCGTGCAGGACCGCACAGGACTCACTGGCCGATACAAGATCGATCTGGACTACCCGTTCGTGCTTCCGCGCAACTCTGATCCGAATGCTCCCGATCCGAGGCCGTCATTATTCACTGTCATTCGAGAGCAATGGGGAATGAAGCTGGAGCCGGCTCGCGGGCAGGGTAAGAAAATCGTGGTGGACGACGCGCAGCGACCTACAGAGAACTAAGCTGACGAGCGAGGATCCCAAACTCTCGCATTACTTGGAAAAGTTCATGTCCGGTTCGTGAAAAATCCGAGTTTGCCAAAAGTGTTAGCACGGCTTTCCGGTGTTTACGAATCGAAGCTCAATGGATCTGTAGTCGGTATACCGGACAAGTGCTGAACTAACCGGAACGATCTTGTCTCGCGCGTTTTCACTAACACAGCGGCGTCGCGGAAGGGAGTAATGTCTTGTCGATGGTTCGATAGCTCGGCAAAGAAGACATCGCGCGAGGAATC
>DASRAA010000319.1:0-7883 GCA_035638375.1 Binatia bacterium
TTGCCGACGATGCGCCCAGAACATCCTTTCGCCTCCCACAACCCTGTTTCTGGAGCACGGTGGCCACATCGAGCCAAGCGTCCGAAATTCGTCCGAACGCGACAGCGCGACCGCGCCGACATTCGCGAGAATTGGGTGTATACTCCGGCTGAACTGGAAAAACTAGCGGATTATTTGGAGGAGGAGTCTCCCCGCAGAGATACAAACTTTCATTTGGGCCCGGCCCGAGCGCTGGGACACAGTGGAACGGCCGGCACTCAGTTAGAGAGGGCGTCATGAAGCAAACCTTCGCTATTGGTATCGGAGGTGCGGCCGGTCAGGGGGTTGCCACGCCGGGCGACATTTTCGCGAAGATCTTCAGCCGCCGGGGCCTCCACTTGAATGCCTACAATGCCTACCAATCTATCATCCGAGGCGGCCACACTTTATTAACCATCCGTACTGGCACCGAAAAGGTCACCAATATGGGTGATCGGATCGACCTGCTGATTCCCTTGAATCAGGACACCATGGATCGCCACCTGCAGCTGCTCACTGCCGGCGCAGCCTGTATTTATAACGCCGACACGATTAAGCCAGGCCCTGCTGCCGACGGGGTGCAGCTTTGTCCGCTTCCGGTTTCCGAGTTGGCCGACATAACGCGAAACAAGGTCGCGCAGAACACGCTGGCGATCGGGGCCGGCCTTCACATGCTGGGTATCGGTTTCCAGGCATTGGAGGACGTTCTTCGAGAACAGTTCAAGAAAAAAGGCGAAGCCGTCGTGGCGGAGAACGTTGAGGTCGCGCGGGCGGGCTACGATTATGCTGCGGCTCATTTTACTGACTTTCCGAATCCGGTACCCAAGACGGAGAATCGCTACGCGATTCTGAGCGGCAACATCGCGATGGCCATGGGCGGAGCGGCAGCTGGCGTGAAATTCTACTGCGCCTATCCCATGAGCCCTTCGACGGGCGTGCTGCACTGGATGGCGGCGCACGCGCGCAAAGCGGGCATCATGGTGCGTCAAGTGGAAGACGAGATTGGCGTGATCAACATGGCGATCGGAGCGGCTCATGCCGGTGTCCGGGCCATGTGCGCTACATCGGGCGGCGGATTCGCCTTGATGAGCGAGGGCCTGGGTATGTCCGCTATGATCGAAACTCCGGTGGTGGTGATCAACTGCCAGCGAGCCGGCCCGTCTACAGGCGTTCCAACGAAGACCGAGCAGGGCGACCTTTGGCAGATGCTCGGCGCGGCCTTTGGCGATTATCCGCGAGTGATCGCGGCTCCGCAGGACATCGGTGATTGCTTCAAGCTGATCCCGGAGATCTTCAACCTTGCCGACCGATTCCAGTGCCCGGGCCTCGTGCTTTGTGATTTGCTATTGTCGGAAGGTCGGCTCAGCGTCCATCCGAAGGATCTGGATTTCAGCCCTCCCATTGACCGCGGCGAGCTCATCACCAAAACCAACGGTGCGTCTTCCGCAGATGCCGCGAACGAGGGATACAAGCGCTATAAGATCACCGACAGCGGAATCTCGCCGCGCGCCGTTCCCGGGGTTCTTGGACATATCCACACGGTTGCTACCGACGAACACATGGAAGACGGCGTTTTGATCAGCGATGAATTCACTAACCCGGTCAAGCGGCGAGCCATGATGGAAAAGCGTATGCGCAAAGTGGCTGGCATCGAGGCGGCTGTTCCGCCCCCCGCACTGTTGGGCCCGCGTGATGCGGACGTGACCTTGATCGGCTGGGGGTCCACAAAGGGAGTTATCGAGGAAGCTTGTGAGATCCTCAACGAACAGGGAATCTCTGCCAATCAGCTCCCGATCCGCTGGCTCGTGCCGCTGCATGGCGAGGACATTATCGAAATTCTGCGAGACTCACGGCTCACCGTCATCGTGGAGAACAACTACAGCGGCCAGTTCGCGCGCTACCTGCGCAGCGAAACCAGCTTTGTGCCGAACGGTCACATCCGCAAATACGATGGTGAGCCCTTCATGCCGCACCACATCGTGGAGGCAGCGAAAGAACAACTCGCTGGGAACACGAAACTCTCCGTTCCCATGCACGAAATTATGGTCTGAGGAGCAGACTCCGATGGCAACCAGCGTACAGCGTGCCACTCAACTTACCATTGCCGAACTGAAAGGCAAGGTCGATCCCGACTGGTGCCCCGGCTGCGGCGACTTCGGCGTGCTCGCGGCCCTTCAAAAGGCCCTGGTCGAGCTGAAGATCCCTACACATAACGTGGTCACCATCAGCGGCATTGGCTGTTCCTCCAATCTCCCCGGCTACGTCAACACCTATGGCATGCACACCCTGCATGGCCGGGCGCTGGCTGTGGCTACCGGCCTCAAGCTGGCCAACCATGAGCTGACTGTGCTGGTGACGGGCGGCGACGGTGACGGGTTCGGGATCGGCGGGAACCATTTCATCCACTCGATGCGTCGCAATGTGGACCTGCTCTACATCGTCATGGACAACCAGATCTACGGCCTCACCACGGGCCAAACGTCGCCGACCAGCCGCGTCGGTATGAAGACCAAGAGCATGCCATTCGGCAACATCGAAGCTCCGGTTAACCCCATTTCCCTCGCACTAGCCGCGGGCGCCACGTTCGTCGCGCGCGGCTACAGCGGCGAGCAAAAACATCTCACCGAGCTGATCAAGCAAGGTATCGAGCATCCCGGCTTCTCGTTCTTGGATGTCTTCAGTCCTTGCGTCACCTACAATCACGACAATACATATCAGTGGTATCGTCCGCGCGTGAAGAAGCTCGAAGACGACTCCGCTTACGACCCGGCAGACTGGACCGCCGCGATGGAAAAATCGTTGCTTTGGGGCGACGAGATTTTCATCGGGAAGTTCTTCGAGCGCACCGACGTTCCCACACTGCACGGCGCCGAGCCCGTGTTGAACGAAGGACCTCTGGTCCATCGTGACCCCAGAGTGCCTCCCGATGTGGCCCGCTCGTTCATTGAAGAGCTGATGTAGCGCAACGGCGTCCAGAGCCTGAGGTCCGTTCGTTTTACCAGTTGGGCGCGAAACTGCATAGACGAACAAGCCGACCGTGCTGTCTACAACTCATCGCATAAACACGTCGCTTAGGGTTATTGGTGAAATGGCGATATTTCGACAACAATCGTCGATGCCTCCGGTTTCGTTGACCTCCGAAAACAACGCAGATTCAGCGCTAGGCCAGACAAAATGAGGTGTACAACCCGCCGTGACCCGAGATTTGTCAGAAATTCTGCACATTGCAGGCCGCATTCCTTTGCACTGTGATCGTAATCTCTCCGTGCTTATCCTATCAGTACGCATTGCACGAAGAGCTGGGCTCAGAGACCGGCAAGAGATGCGTCTTTATGGGAAGCCAAAGAATGGGCGTAAACTAGAGGATGTTAGCCTATCAGTTTGAGCGCGATCCAGACCGTTCGAAGGCTGATACGGCCAACGCAAGGAGGCGACCCGTGGCCTACATCATCGCCGAACCCTGTATCGGAACCAAAGATACTGCTTGCGTGGACGTGTGCCCGGTGGATTGTATCCATCCGGCAAAGGGCCGCACTTATGACGATGGCCGACCGACGTTCGATGAAGTGCCTCAACTGTACATCGATCCTACTGAGTGCATTGATTGCGGTGCCTGTGTTCCGGTCTGTCCGGTGACAGCAATTTTCCCGCTGGATGATCTGGCGGAGAAGTGGCACGCGTACATCGAGATCAACAAGAATTACGTTGACGCTGGTAAGTTTCAACGCGACAAATATCAGAAGGTGAGTAGCTGACGGTCCGCCTCGGCACTACGCTTTGCACGTATGAGTACACTGCGCGAAATCATTCATGAAAACGTTCGCGAGGGCGAACTTTACGAAAAGCTCGACCGCAACTGGGTGCGATGTTTTGCCTGCGGGCACTGTTGTAAGATCCCAGACGGCCAGCCTGGGGTTTGCAAGGTTCGCTACAACCAGGGCGGAACCCTGTTTGTGCCCTGGGGTTATGTCGGCGGCATCCAATGCGACCCGATAGAGAAAAAACCCTTCTTCCATGCTCATCCTGGGGCACTGGCTTACAGCTTTGGCATGCTCGGTTGTGATCTGCACTGCGCCTATTGCCAGAATTGGGTGACCTCGCAAGCCCTGCGCGATCCCGCCGCCGCTGTCGGCCCGATGCATGTTACGCCCGCAAACCTTGTTCTCGATGCTGTCCGCCAGGGAGGCAGGGTCATCGTCAGCACGTATAATGAGCCGCTGATCACCAGTGAATGGGCCATGGCCGTTTTTAAAGAAGCGCGTGCGGCTGGATTGCTGACCGGCTTTGTTTCCAACGGAAACGGCACCACGCAGGTTCTCGAAATACGTACGACCGTGGGTGGATCTTCACAAGGTTGATTTAAAGAGTTTTGATGACCGCCACTATCGACAGCTCGGCGGCCGCTTACAGCCCATCCTGGATACCATTCGACAGTTGCACGAGATGGGCTTCTGGCTAGAGATCGTTACACTGGTGATTCCCGGGTTCAACGACTCCGATGACGAACTAACTCGGCTTGCAGGGTTCTTGGCGAGCGTGTCGCCGGATATTCCTTGGCATGTGACTGCGTTTCACAAAGACTACAAAATGACCGATCCAGAGAACACCAGCGCGGAGACGCTGATGCGGGCAGCAGAGATCGGCAAGAGGGCAGGCTTGCGTTACGCCTATGCCGGGAACTTGCCAGGCATCGTCGGCGACTGGGAGAACACCCGATGCCCGCAGTGTCGGCAACTTCTCATCGAGCGTAACGGGTATCTCATCACGAGTTACCATCTCACGCCTCAGGGTTGCTGCCCATCTTGTGGCACCAGCATTCCCGGACGGTGGGATCCCACGTTTCGACGACAGATTACAGCCCGTCCCTTTGTTCCGCTCATGCGCTCCCAATCAGATCTGCTTGTGCTCGACTTCTAAGAAGCCCAGGTAATTTCCTGGCGCTCGGGTTTCAACAATTCGTCCAATAGAAACGAACCTGGCAGCCTTAGCGGATTGGTTGGGCAAATGACAGTTCGTGGCCGTCTGGATCGTGTAGATGGAAGTACCTCTCACCCCATTCTGCATCTCGTGGCGTCGCGGGACCGAACTCTTTTTCTTTCATATGAGCCCAAAACCGATCTACATCTAGGTTCAGAATCTTATCTTTGTGCCGAGTGTTTGAAGGGAAGAAAAGCAAGCGTTTTCATCGCCGTAGAGAACCTTCAGGCCTAGCAGCCTGTTATAGAAATGCATTGATCTTGCCATATCATTGACTTTGATCGTGATCGCGGAGATTTTTTCTACGTTCATAGCTCCCTCCTCGCGCCATCTCCTTTTCAACAAGAGCCTGATTCTTCTGGTCTAGCCTTCCGCGCGGAGCTAGTCTACAGTCGGCACAGCGGGCTTCTAGGATTGGACAAAAAAGAGGGAACGCGTGGCGGCCATAGGCGCGTTGGCGCAGATCGTGGAGTTCAGCGTTTGTAGAGGTGGTCGATTTTGGCTGCCAAGATGAAATCGCTCTCCGTCAGACCATTGATCTTGTGCGTCCAGGTCGTGATCTCTACTTTTCCCCAGGTGAAAGAGATGTCTGGATGATGCCCCTGCTCCTCCGCAAGTTCGCCTACGCGGTTTACGAACGTGAGGGCTCCGCGAAAGTCGGGAAACTCGAAGGTCTTCATGATGTGGTGTTCTTCGATGATGTTCCACCCATCGACCTGCTTTTGAAGTTGGGAGAGATCCTCACCCTTGAGCGGGGGCACGCCTCCACGGCAAGGAACGCACGTCTTGGCCGCAAGCTCGGACATCGTAGAGATTATTCTACCACCCGCCAGTGAGAAGGTCAGTCCACCTCCTTCTTGCTTGCCTGAGCTTTTCGGAATGAGAAGAGAGCGGTTGCCTCGTGAAATCGAACTGATTAAAGTGCACTTGAGAGCATCCTGCAGTCGGTCTGGAGAAGGGAAAATGAGTTCTGGTCGGGAGTGATCCGCTAGGAAGACCGCTAGGCAGTGTATCTCAGATGCTCAGGGTACCCCGTGCGAACAACATCTATTATTCTCGCGGCTTTCCTCGTCACGCTCGCCCTGCCGGTGGTCGCGGGTGCCATCTACCAGGCAATCGGGACGTGGCGGGACCGCTGGCGCTTTCCGCCCCCCGGACGCCTCGTACGAGTCAACGCGAGGCGGATGCACATCCACGTAACCGGAAAAGGCACACCGGCTGTGGTTTTCGAATCGGGTATGGGCGCGTCCTGCTTGAGTTGGACGCTGGTGCAGCCGCACGTGGCGCAGTTCACTCGTGCGATAAGCTATGACCGCGCCGGACACGGCTGGAGCGATCCGGCTCACGAGCCGCGCACGGCGCAGCAGATCGCGCAGGAGTTACACACGCTGCTGGATGCCATAGGCTTGCCCGGGCCATACGTTCTCGTTGGGCACTCTTTTGGCGGATATGTGAACCGGGCGTTCGCGAACATGTATCGCAATGAGGTCGTTGGCATGGTGCTGGTGGATTCAGTTCACCCCGCCGAATGGGAGCATCCGACGCCGGAGCAGTTGCGCATGATCGAAGTGGGCCTGCGATACGCTTGGATTGCAGCGTGGCTTGCACGATTGGGGTTTGTCCGGTTTTGCCTCGCGCGGCTGGCGCGGGGTTCACCCAGGCTGGGACAGGCGGCGGCGAGCACGTTCGGCGCCGACACGGCCGCAGCGGTACAACGGATTGCGGGGGAGATTCGCAAGTTGCCCGCACCGATCCTTCCAATTGTGCGCGCGTTGTGGTCGCAGCCAAAGAATTTCATGAGCCTGGGACGGCACGTTGCCGCGCTGCCGGTCAGTGCTGCCCAGGCGGCAGCGGTGAGCTCGCTTGGGAATTTGCCTCTGGTCGTGCTTTCGACAGACCATCATGCGGCATCGTACACCGACTGGCAACGCGACCTAGCGCGGCTTTCTTCACGCGGGCGACATTTGGTGGTGAGCAACAGCGGACACTGGATCCATCTCGACCATCCCGAACGGGTGACCCAGGTTATCTCCGAAGTGGTCACGGCTGCCCGATTCAGGGCGCTGATGGAAGCCTCTGAGGAAAGCCTCCAACAATGGAAATAGGTTCAGCTGCCGTCGCCTCGGTTTGCAGCGAGCAAGCGATCGATGGCAGCCTTGAATAGTCAACGGGTCGCACCTGCACCGAAAGGAAAGCTTTCGACGCAATTCCCAAGGTCGAATTTGAGGCTCTTGAACCGGCGCTATAACTTGGTCTAAACTTTGCCCTAGTCTCGGGGGTGAGGACGGCACAGGTTTTCACCGTTTTCTCTGTCCTGGGTTCGGCCGAAGGCGAACGGTGACAGGCCGGGCCACGTCTCTCACCCCCTCACGATTTTCCTCCCATTTGATTTCGGAAGTCGCGCAAAACCCCAAGTTGGGTCGAACAGATTTGCACAGCCCCGTTCGCGGGAATTCGAAATGGGCCTCGTAAAAACAAATCAACTCACGGGAACTGCGCCCTTGAAGTCTTACATCGCACGATCTCCAAACTTCCAAAGGTGAGCCGTCAGTCTAAGCTTTTTCACGAACAGCACTCGGTGTTGCCCGTTCAGTTCGTAGTTGAGCGTGCAAGGCACGCCTTGATGTTCCCTGGTAACGCCTTCAATTTGAAAGCCCATCCGCGTGTGAAACGCGATTGACCCGGTGTTCACAGGCGATGTAATGCAACGGACCGTGGCACAGCCAAGGCGTCGCACAGTCTCGAAGAATGCGATGTAGAGTTAGCGTCCGAAACCGCGTTTTCTATGATCGGGATGGATGGCGACAAAATGGATGTACGCCTGACTCGGATCAGTCTGAGACACAAAGCCGGCCAGGAAGCCAAACTAAAGCTCACTCTGGGCCTGA
>DASRAA010000320.1:0-10221 GCA_035638375.1 Binatia bacterium
AATATCGATACCGATCAGATCATTCCCAAGCAGCACCTAAAACGCATTGAGCGCACGGGGTTTGCTAAATATCTGTTTTCAGATTGGCGCTATCACTCCGACGGCCACGACCGCGAAGACTTCGTGCTTAACCACGAGCACTTTCGAGACGCCACCATCCTCGTCACCGGCAAGAACTTCGGCTGCGGCTCCTCGCGCGAGCACGCCGCATGGGCACTGGGTGAATTCGGCTTCCGGGTGATTCTCGCGCCTTCGTTCGCCGACATCTTCCGCAACAATGCCGGCAACAACGGAATCCTGGTTATCGAACTGCCCGAAGCAACCATCCAGCGCATCGCTGACCACGCTGACCGACACCGTCCCTATCACTTGTCTGTTGATCTCGAGAATCAGACCATCGCGGACGACTTCGGCCTCTCCGAGAAATTCGAGGTGGAGCCCTTCCGCCGCCACCGTCTGCTCAACGGCCTCGACCAGATCGGCATGACTCTGCTGCACGAGTGCGACATCACCAGCTACGAGACCCATCACCGCAGTTAGCATTGCTATCTACTAACCACTGCTTTTTCACCCCTCCGCCAGCACACGGTGCACTAAATGCACCGAAATGGATCCCTCTCCCACCGCTGAGGCTACTCGCTTCACGTTGCCCGACCGCACATCGCCTGCCGCAAACACCCCCGGCAGGCTGGTTTCCAACAGATACGGAGGTCGTGGAGCCGACCACAGAGTCTTGCCATTGCCGTCGCCACTAGTTTGCAGGTCTTGCCCGGTGATGATGAATCCTTTGCTGTCGAGCGCGAGGCAATCTTTTAGCCATGTGGTGTTGGGTACGGCGCCAGTCATCAGGAACACGTGTCGGATGGGACACGTGCTGACTTCTCCGGTAGTCTTGTTCCGCCACTGCACATTCTCCAGGTGCCAGTCTCCGTCCAGCCCCACGATCTCCGAGTCGTACTGTACGGTGATCTTTGGATTGCCCTCGATGCGATCAATGAGATAACGCGACATTGTTTCCGCAAGTTGACCGGACCGTACCAGCATGTACAGGTGCTTGGCCTTTTCTGACAGATACACCGCTGCCTGTCCCGCCGAGTTGCCGCCGCCCACGACAACGACTTCTTCGCCTTCGCAAAGGGGTGCTTCCATGTTTGTGGCGCCGTAGTACACTCCAACTCCTTCGAACTTCCCCCGATTAGGTAGATCCGGCTTGTTGTACCGTGCGCCCGAGGCGATGACTACCGTGCGGGTGGTTAGCTTTTGCCCGTTGTCCAGTTCAATCTGATAGGGCCGGCGATCGCAGTGCAGACGGACAACATCGTGAGCAACCATCATCTCGGCGCCAAACTTCTGCGCCTGATTCAGGGCACGCGCAGCCAGTTCGAACCCGGATATGCCTGTGGGGAAGCCCAAGTAATTCTCGATCTTGGAACTCGACCCGGCTTGTCCTCCCGGCGCGTTGGTCTCAATCACCAGCACGTTGAGACCCTCCGAGGCCGCATAAACCGCAGCCGCCAAGCCCGACGGCCCGCCACCCACCACGATCACATCACGCACCTGCGATTCATCTACTGGATTGTTCAGGCCGAGGCAGTCGGCGACTTCCAAGGGAGTGGGATTCCGCAACACCTTCGTTCCGCGGCATATCAATACGGGAATCTCTTTGACGCAGACGTTGAACCGGTCGAGGATCTCTTGCGCGTGGCTATCGGTCTCCAGATCGACATAGGTGTAAGGATGTCCATTGCGTGACAAGAACTCGCGCAGCCGCAGCGTACCGCCGCAATGCATCGAGCCCAGCAGAACCACGTCGCCGAACCCGCTTGTGATGAGCATCAGCCGCCGCAGAATGTAAGCCCTCATAAATATCTCGCTGAGCTCCGCATCCTTGGCAATCAGAGAGCGCAGGTTCTCCTGGCCGACCTCGATGAACTCTCCGGCTTCGATTACACGCCCTCGCGCCAGGCTGCGGCGGCCGGAAATCATGTTGATTTCTCCGGTAAATCCGCCGGGCTCATGCACCACGAGTTTGCGCTCACCCGAAGAAGTAGGCTGCACGACTTCCATCTTGCCCGACAACAGAACAAACATCGGCATGTGTTCGTCACTGACATTGAATAGAATTTCACCGGCGGTGACGGCTCGTGCCTTTCCGTAAGGGCGTATTCGGTCGATTTGTGCAGGTGTGAGATGGGGAAAAGCTTGGGTCTGTTGATCCAGTGCGCTGGTGTTCGGTATGGGGAGCGGCAACTGCGACATAACTTGTCCATCTTTCGGGGTGAGATGCGTCAGAATAGGGTAGATGCGCTAGCGGTCGAAAAGCATCATCCCACAACCTGTCATCCTGTGTTGGCTGTCCTATTCTGTCGCCTAATTTTGGCCACCGGGTGGGAATCAAATCCTTACCAACTTCGTTTAACATCGGGCGAATGGACACCAATCCCACGCTCCTCCGGTCGCTCCTAACGGACCTGCATTTCTGGATCCCCGTGCTCGTTCTTCTCGGCGGACTCGCGGTCCTTCGGTGGATCAGCTGATGGTCACAGTCTCGCAGCCCGCGGTCACCCACGATCGCCTCCGCCAGCTTCAGTCCGTCGGCATGCTTTGCGGATTCGGCGCTGGGGCGTGGCTCGGCGCTGCCGAAGCGCCCACCAAGCTCGTCACGCTGGGCCTCCAGCCCGTGGTTGTTTCGCTGCTAATGGTTGTCGGAGTCTTCCTCGCTCGGTGGAGCATTCCGGCACTCATCCGCGGCACCGGGCAGATGACCTGGGATTTCCGCCAGGCCCCGCACCTCGTCGCCTGGGCCGTGCTCGCCGGATGCCTCTGGTCCGTCGCCAATACTCTCACTATTTTTGCCATTCGCGACGTTGGCCTCAGCATCGCATTTCCGCTGTGGAACATGAACAGCCTTATCGGCATCTTCTGGGGTGTCACGCTCTTCAATGAACTTCACCACGCAGGCGCGCGCCGCTGGCTCAGCGTCATCGGTGGAGCGTTACTCATGTTCCTTGGAGCAACTGTCCTCGCCTATGCCTGCGCGGCACAGACTACGGCCGAGCATACGTTCCGCGGCATAGTAGCTGCGCTCGCCGCCGGCGTCCTCTGGGGAACTATGTACATTCCCTATCGCAAAGCTTATCTCACTGGGATGAACCCGCTCTCCTTCGTCGCTTTCTTCACCATCGGAGAACTGGTCACCATGGCCGGGCTCGCCCTCGCCCACAGCGGTGGCTTGGAGGTACTGAGGCAGCAACTCGCGAGCGCCAAGGATGTGTTCTTCTGGCTTCTGTTCGGCGGATTCATTTGGGTTATCGGCGACCTCTTACAACAATACGCAACCAAGTACCTCGGAATCAGTCGCGGTATCCCGCTCTCCAACACAAACCAGCTCTGGGGGCTCGCTTGGGGCATCCTGGTCTTCGGCGAACTGCGCGGCCGCGGCCCACTCGCCTACGCTGAGGTCATCGGCGGATCGCTGGTAATGGCCGCCGGCGCCGGAGCTATCGCTCTTTCATCAGTGGAGGGAGATGAGCACGGAAAGTGGTACGAAGCCGCTCAGCGCGAAAGCACCCGTTACAAGGTCGCCCACGAATATGTCCAGGCAGGACTGGCGGGCGCAGAAGTCACAGCCTCATCAGAAACCGCCGTGCGACGCTCGCCTCTCGACTGGGTTATCGTGATCTGCACCACGGCGATCTTCGTCGGGCTGGCTGCCATCGCGCGCTTGCCGGTCTTATCACTGAGCTGGCCGAGCGTGTTCGTGCTCACAGGGGTGTTACTGATTTTCCTGATCGCTTGCGGAACCGCCCTCTGGCGCATCACCCGGTTTAGCTAAATCGCCAAGAGCTAATTGCTAGCGGTTAGTTGCTCTTTACCACCACATCCCTCCGCCATCGGTCGACCAACTCCCACCAGATATACCGCTGCCACTCCGAAAGCGTGGTCTTGGCCCATTCCCGTGTCTGCCACCACTTCCAGGAGAAGTAATAGGGGTCCGGCGCCGCGTAGATTGAGATGTGATAATGCGGCAGGCGCTTTCGTAAGATTTCCGCTGCTCGCCGCGTGTGGTAATCGGAAGTTACTACGAGAATAGACTTCACTCCGGTTCCGCGAAGGCAATCCTCAATATGGCGGGCTTCCCCGTACGTCGAATTAATGACGAGCGGGCAGACCGTGGACTGCCCCGGCGTGGTGCGGCTCACGAAATCCCGCGCCAGATCAATGTCGTTATTGCCATAGGTTATGCCCTTGGCAAACACATCGAGCATCAGGCGCGGGGCCCATCCCTCGTGCAGAAGCTGCACGCCATTCCAATAGCGAAGGTCGTTATTGCCGCCCGCCAGCACCACGATCAGGTCCGCGTGCTCGGGCGTGTTTACCACGAGAAACGACCCGGAATGCCGGAAAACTAGGATCGCTAGAATCACTACCAGGGCCAGAACGGCGATCCGCTTCCACATGGTTGCTTCGATTCTATCTCGAGCCGTTTAGCGGGCGTGACCTCCTGAGCGCGGCCGAAGGGCAAAGCCAGCTGGCGAAATCCTGAGCGAGAAGGTCGCTGCGGCAGCCCACGAATCGAGGGATCCTCATCACCGTTTTGACGACAGGGCAAGGACAAAAGCGAAGAGCGAATGGCTAACAGCAAAAAGCGGGCCTCGCCCCGCTGGGGCGAAAACTCCCGCTCTCTTCCATTCAGCGCAACGCACCCGCGCTTACTTCGGTACGTTCTTTCCGAAGTGGAACGTTGGTGATGCCGACATCCGCCACGTGTATTGCGGATTTCTCAGCAAGTCCTGGAACAGCTGCGTGTACACCCAGTCTGAAGTCAGCTTGATACCAACATGGGTCGAAACGTTAAAGTCGATTCCGCCGCCCACTCCGTAAAAAGGTGTCCACTGGCTGGTCTTCATGCTGGGTCCAATGAGGCTGCCTACGATAGCGGCCATCATGGGATCCGGCGGATTTACTTTAATGCTTTGATACATCGCGCCCAGGTCCGGATGGATAAACAGCGTGGCCCACTTGAACCCGCGATAGTTGAACTGCGGACCGCCCGTGATGGTGTAGGTGTTCGCGTGATAGGGCGACCAAACTGTATATCCCGGAGGCAGCAGCGGCAGAATTGGCGCAAGCTTCGCAATTGTCGCGTTGTTGAGCTGGGGTACGGTGATCGAACTGTTTCCGCCGAAATAGCTGGTGTCGAAACCAACCGCTACCCAGCGTCTCCAGTTGTAGCCGAACTGACCCTGCCAGCCACGCTGGTCCAGGTTCATATTGGGAGTCGTGAGATAGGCAAATCCGAAATACGCGTCATATTGCCCAACGTATTCCTGTTTCTGTGCCCGACAAGTGATCACAGAGAGAGAGAGTAAGGCCAGCAAAAGTATTAAGATCGAACGCCGCATAGGGCATCTCCTTGCGAACTGTTGGAATGCATTCCCAGTCTGGGTCTGCAGAACGAATGGCTGTATATCCCTCAAACCCACCCATTGCAGAACCAGACATATCAGTCTCGCCCACGCTCGGGCGGCAGCTATAGCAAATTCGTGCCATTCAGAGAGCACGTTCCCGAAATGGGAAAAATTGGCGCCCGGTGCACCGATCTCACTGTTTTCGATGGTGGGATTATTTGTGCTGATTTATTCGATCGCGGGAGTACGCGGGTTACCGCTTTTGTAGCTCTACTTGCGCCAGCCGATTTGCCACGATGGCATATACCGAAGCATTGAAGGCAAGGCCGATGTGCGTTCCCGGAACTTCGAAATCACAACCTTCCTGCCCGGTCAGGCAATAATGCCAGTCAACGATGCCATCGGTACGCGTATAGATAGCCGTTTCCATGACCGAATCCGAAACGTCACGCCGCAGCGAGTCCAGAAAATTGCAGGTACAGCGCGCGGTATAGCACATCGGTAGAACCTGCGAGCCGTGACGCCGCAGGATATATCCGCGTACCACTTCCGCCGCCAGCAACACCGTGCGATGCGCCACCGTCCCCCGAAAAGGAGCCGCTAGTGTCGTCACGGAGGCAATGTCGCTCGGCCGCTGCCCGGCTATCGAACGCGCAATCATCCCGCCGAGGCTATGCCCCACCAAGTGGACCTTGCGGCCTGTCTCAGCTCGCGCCCGGTCGATACACGCATTCAGTTTTCGCTGGATCAGAAGGTTCGGGCACTCCGCATTGACCCCGATCCCCGAATAATAGGGCTTATACCCGATCCGCTCGAGCCAGATGTGAAACTGCCCTAAATAGGCGTCGCTGCCGAGAAACCCAGGAATGAGCACCACCGCTGACCTATCGCCATGGGGCACGCCCAAACCGTAAAATACCGGCGATGCATGCAGCAGCAGGATATCGGCTGCAAACAGGGCCTCTTTCCAAATAGAAATTTTCGCTTCGGCCTGATCTTGACGGAATGCAGCAGCTTGCGGCCCAGATGCCAAACTTACCTCTCCCCACTCACATTCGATCGCCCACCGCCGGGCAGGAGTTGCCCCGCACACAAAAGCGTCGATCTGATCGGCAGCAAATCCGGGGAACACTATAGTCATTTTGCGCTCGGTTGCAAAATTTATTTCGCCGTCGAGTTGCCGGGATATTCCGCTAATTGTGTTGATGACCCACATGATTGGGAACAGCCAAGAACTTGTTACTGACAGTGAAAGCTGACACCTGGCAACTATAATCATTGTGCATCGCAGCATGGAGCTGCCACCATGTCCACCGATCCTGTCGTCATCAAGAAGTACCCCAACCGCCGCCTCTACGACACCGCTTCCAGCCGCTACATCAACCTCGAAGACATCGCCGGGTTCGTCCGCGAAGGCCGCGACGTCCAGGTCCTCGACGCGCAGAGCGGCGAAGACCTCACTCGTGTCACCCTCACGCAAATCATCATGGAGGACGCCCGGCAGCAGCCCACCGGCATGCCAGTTGAACTCCTGCGCCAGCTCATTGTCTCCTCCGATCGCATGGGCCGCGAGTTCATCATGTGGTACCTGAAATCGGCCTATGACGCATACCAGACCGTGCAAAGCAAGCTCCACACCGGTCTCTCTGACGTCCAGGCCGTCGCACTCTCACCCCTAAACGTGGTGAAGAATTTCCTCCACACACAGACGGCGCCCAGCCATCCGCCGGAAGCGCAGCTCGACTCCGGTGACGAACTTCGCCAGCTCCGCCAACGCCTCGCCGACCTCGAAGCCCGCGTGCAGCAGGCCAAGCCTGCGAGGAGCGCATCGCCCGTGAGCAGGAAAGCGCCCGCCAAAAAAAAAGCGGCCAAAAAGCGCCGCTGAACGAGAATCAGACACCTTTTTTCGAGAAGTGAGCGAGCCCTCCGTGGCTTCCGCGTTCTGCGTGGTGAAGATTGACTATACGGATCGGGCTACCGTCTGCGATGGCATCAAGCCCGCCTCATCCTCCCACGTGTTCTCTGGTTTCATCGGAATGAATCCCATGGCCCGCTCCGCCAGCGCTGTAATCGTCAGGCTCGGATTCACCCCCAAATTGGCCGATACTACCGACCCATCGCACACATACATGTTCCTGTAGCCAAACACGCGGTGGCGGCCGTCCACCACTCCGCGTTCCGGGGAGTCTGCCATTACGCATCCGCCCAGGCAATGTGCTGTTCCCGGAATATCGAACAGAATCTCGGGAAGCATGCTCATGGCCGTACCACGCGCGATTTTGGCAAACAGCTCGGCAAATTTGTTCGCCGCCGGTATAAACGTCGGAATCCGCTCACCGCGGCTCACCAGCAACTTGCGAAACGGCCAGAGCCATGTGCGTTCCCAGCGCATATCCAGATGCCCGTCCAACGCCTGCATGCATAGCAGAATTACCGACTCTCGCGCCCAGCCAAACGGCTGCATGATTCGAAACGTCCTTATGGGATGCAGAACCGACGATACAACGAGGTTCTTCAGCCATAGCGCAACACGTCCCGGACCCGGCCGCCCGCCCGTCAGAATTGTCGACCAGGCAGACATTGAATCCGATCCCGTCGGATACCGCACGGCCTCAATATGAGTATGCTCGTCGATGTATATGCCGGAGCCAATCGCCACTCCTTTCGACAAGTCATCCTGTGTATCCGGCACGCGCACTCCAATCAGTGACTCGGAATTCGTGCGCACATACCGTCCGATCATGTTCGACAGACTCGGTAGCGACTTCTTGTCTTTCAGTTTGAACAGTAGCTCCATGCTGCCCAGCGCAGATGCGGCAATCACCACCCCGCGACACGTGAAGCTCTGGGGTTGCTTCATGACAAATGCTGTCGATTTTTCCGCCGTTACCCGATAACCACAGCTGCCATCTTCCGCCCCATCCAGCGGCACGACATCCACCACCCGGGTTTCGGCGAAAATCTTCAGCCCACGCTTCTCCGCCAGGTACAGGTAATTCTTATCCAGCGTGTTCTTGGCGTTCTTGCGGCAGCCCATCATGCATCCGCCGCAGCCATCGCATGTCGCCCGCTCCGGGCCCTCGCCGCCAAAATACGGATCGGGCATGGTGACGCCACCTTGCACCCCCTCCGGCGCCTGAAAAATCGCGACGTTAGTGCGATAAAACGTCCCCCCACTCCCGCCGACTCAGCTACTTTGCGCAGCAGCTTGTCTGCCGGCCCAAGAATCTTGTTGGTCGTCACCCCCAGCATCCTCGACGCTTCGTCGTAATGCGCTGGCATCACCTGTTTCCAGTCCTCCAGCCTGGCCCACGAGCTGCTGTCCCACACTTTGTCCAGAGGCCTCAGCATCGTGCACGCGTACGTGATCGACCCGCCTCCCACGGCGCAGCCGTGCAGTATGGTTACATGCCGGAAGAAGCGCATGTTGAAAAAGCCGCGCAATGCGATCCCGGGACGCCAGAACCAGCGATGCATCTGCCAGCTTGTCTTGGGTAGGTTCTCCGCAGTCCAGCGTCGCCCCATCTCTATCACTGCGACGCGATAGCCCTTTTCCACCAAGCGTAGCGCACTGACACTGCCGCCAAACCCCGAGCCCACGATGATGAAATCAAAATCGAGTTGATTTCCGTCCCGACTCATCGCCCATCCGCTTTTGACCGATTACCAGTCACTAGTAACCAGTTGCCTAAAGCTAAGTGCGATTGCACTAATTGTTAGCTACTAATTGCTAGTTGCTCGTTCCTCACCGCCGCCAGCACCTCTTCCGGCCTCGGCATCCCTCGCCGTGCATAACGAATTTTCCCGTCCGGCCCAATCAGATACACCGTCCGATTCACTATCCCACCATCGGAGTTATAAAGCTTCGCCACTTTCTGTCCCTCATCCTCCAGGAGAGGAAAAGGGAAGTGGTTTCGCTGGCGAAACTCCTGATGGCTTTCCGCACTCTGCGGATTGATTCCGAAAATCGTGATATTCCGTCCCGCACCTCCGGCCAAGCATCGCGAAACTCGCACAACTGTTTGCGGCAGATCATGGTGTCATCGCCGGGATAAAACACCAGCACAATGTTCTTTCCATGCAGTGCCGAGAGCTTGACCTTCCTGCCTGCTTCTGTTGGGAGAATAAAGTCCGGGGCCTTGCAACCTACCGGCAAGGGATCGCGTGGTAACCAGGAGAACATCCGCAGCCCAGCTTTCTGGTCGTCAAAGTGGCTAGTAATTGGCAAATAGCAGTTTGTGGCGCATGTTGCGTGGTGGCCGATCGACGACCCCCAAGAGATTTTGTTCAGCCCACGAGCAAGACCACCAAATTACTAATTGGCAGTTACCAGCTACTGGTCACCCAAGCTAGCCGCCAGCCCCTTTTTTTCCCGCCGCCTCCGCCTTCCGAATCGCCTTCTCATGCAGGTCATACGTCGCCAACGTTTTGCGTGCACCCTCACGCGCCATGGCGACGCTCAACTTCCGCTCGCTTTCGGCGAACGTGTCCTCCGCATCAAGGCGCATGGTCTCGCTTTCTTCGTCGGCCTCAAACACGCCGCGTGCTATGGCCAGTAGTTCAGGATCAATGTCTTTCAGGGGGGGCCTGGTCTTGCTTTTCTTTCCGTTCGACGCCTTGTCATCTTGCGTGGCCAGGTAATTGAACGCACGCTTGAGATCGTCATTCCAGGTGGCCTTCACGCTATCCTCGGCGTTATTCAGCGCCTCCGTCGCCAGATCGGCAATATTGCGTACTTTGGGCTTCTGCGCCAGCCACTTGAATACACCCCACTCTATTCCCTCGGTCATGATGGCGCGGGCATTTTCTA
>DASRAA010000321.1:0-8438 GCA_035638375.1 Binatia bacterium
AGCCCACTGCCTCCGGTCAACATGTACTGGTAATAGTTAAGGGGATGTGACGACAGGAAATGTTCTGACGAGTAAGCGTCGCCGATATTGCAAATGCCGTTGCTTGTGCAGGGGTCGGTTGGGCCGCCATTCAAGGGCGCAGGCTCATTGATGTAGGCGGTTTTTCCGCTGGTCGGTGCAAGCTGGAAGTCCGTGTTACCAGTAACGTCAGCGAAATGCTGAACCGCCTTCGAGTAGTTGGGACCGGGACTGCCGTCAGCTTTAACGATCCCTTCGGAAAACAAGTTGTTGACGGTGTCGGTGGAAACCGGCTGGTAGGTGGCAAAGATGTGGTCAAAGGTGCGGTTCTCGCCCACGATGACAATCACGTGCTGGATGGGAGTGGTTGGGTTGGCTGCGCTGGCGGGCTGCACTGCCGAGCCAAAGAAGCTTTGCAGCAACGCGACGAGCGCTAGGCCCGCACGTGTGGTACGCAGAAAATTGTCTGCTGTTGTCGTACTCTGCTTCATCGTATTTCCTCGCAAAAGGTTGGGACCTTGAGTGGTCGCGTGGATGTTGTTTCTTCCGATCGAGCAATAAATTAAGCCTGGCCAGGGTTGCCGGGCGGACGACGCAATGCCCGGGCTGAAAGGTGACGATCTACCGGATGCACGGAACCGGGCGAGTGGGGAACTGCCGTGGCATGCAGTCACCCCAAATGAGCTGATTCGCGAGAATCCGGCACGACAGAGAGAGTAGGCGAGTAGAGTTACGTGTGGATTAAAAACACTATGAAAAATTGACGCATTTTGGTCGTAGCGTGTTGACGAAATTTACTGTAACCACCCATTCATCAGCGAATAATCTATTAACAATTTAGAAAGCGAATAGTAATTTACGGAGAATTGATAGTCAGCTGGAGGTTTTAGACTACTAGTTGCCTTAGTCTGACCTTACTCTTCTGAATATCGGTCGCTGTCGAGCTCAATGGCGCTGACCATTCTTGCCGAAGCCGATCCACAACGGCGGCATTGACTCACAGTGTGGCCTTTGGGACTCACTGCCCTCGGTTCCTATGGATGGATCCGCCGGTGGATCAGGTGTTCGGGTGGCATCATCAGCTTTTTGTGTGTTACGACAGCTACCAGTCGTGGGTAATGGGCCAACGAGTCCGGTAGCGGCCGGCACTTGCAGGATGAAAACGGACTTTTCCTGACCTGCAGAACGGCGCGCTGCCGTCGGGTCAGCTTCATCAAACTGTTTGGGCCCCGGCAACGAGCCGCCGCGCCGCAGAGAAAAAATTGAAGGAACTTAACGGTAAGGCACCAGGAGGCTGCCGAAAAGGCCAGGAATGCAGATCCATCGCCGACTAATTTCCTGCAGCCCGTGAGGACGGACCCTGACACGGCTTTGGCAAAAGCTAGTTTTTCCGCCAACTGTGAAGCCGCGCCTTTTCAAAACAGCGACTGGTGGAGACCTGTTTCGCAGGCTGCCGCATCCTCTTCGGACCCCATCCCTACCCACACCCCCTTCCGGCGATTTAAGATTGTTAGTTTCGCCCTGTGCGATGCGCGTTCCATCTGTCTGCCGTCGCAACTCATCCAATCAGAAGGGACTCATCCATGAACACCTTTGGCAGTCGCTCTACCCTCCGAGTTGGTTCCCGTCAATTTGAGATTTACCGCTTAAGTGCGGTTGAAGCGCACGGCTGCCACATCAAACATCTGCCGTATTCACTGCGCATTTTGCTGGAAAACCTGCTACGCCGCGAAGACGGCGAAGAAGTTAACGCCGGTGATGTGCGCGCGTTGACGGCGTGGAACAGCAAGAGCGTTCCCGCAGAAGAGATTGCCTTCATGCCCAGCCGTGTGCTGTTGCAGGACTTCACCGGCGTGCCGGCCGTGGTCGATCTGGCCGCAATGCGCGACGCGATGAAAGCCTTGGGTGGCGATCCGAAGAAGATCAATCCGCTGCAGCCAGCCGAGCTGGTGATTGACCACTCGGTGCAGGTAGATGAGTTTGGCAGTCCCAATGCATTCCAGCTTAACGCTGAGCTGGAGTTTGCCCGCAATAAGGAGCGCTACGCGTTTCTGCGCTGGGGACAGACGGCATTCAAGAATTTCGCCATCGTGCCGCCCGATACCGGCATCGTTCACCAGATCAACCTGGAGTTTCTGGCACGCGTCGTCTTCGTCGGTGCGACGGGCGAGAGCGGAAATCCGATGGCTTACCCCGACACGCTAGTCGGTACCGATTCCCACACCACGATGATCAACGGCCTGGGCATACTGGGATGGGGCGTTGGCGGGATTGAAGCAGAGGCCGCGATGCTGGGCCAGCCAGTGTCAATGCTCATTCCTCAAGTCGTCGGCGTGCGGCTGAGGAACAGCCTGAAGGAAGGCTCGACCGCAACCGATCTCGTCCTTACCGTCACTGAAATGCTGCGCAAGAAGGGTGTGGTCGGCAAGTTCGTGGAGTTCTTCGGGCCTGGTCTGCACAACCTGCCGCTGGCTGACCGCGCGACGATCGCAAACATGGCTCCGGAGTACGGCGCAACCTGCGGCATCTTCCCGGTGGACGACGAGACGCTGCGCTATCTGCGGCTGAGCGGGCGCAAGGCCGACGATGTGGCGGTCGTCGAGGCGTACTACAAGGAACAGGGGCTGTTCCACACGCCTGATACACCGGAAGCGGAATATACCGATGTGCTGAACATCGACTTGGCGACGGTTGAACCCAGCATCGCCGGCCCGAAGCGTCCCCAGGACCGGGTTTCTTTGTCGCAAGCGGGGAAGTCGTTTACGGACGCGCTGCCCTCGCTGTTGAAGCCGGGGCAGCAGGTACCGCCAAAGCAAGGGTCACGATGGGAGGGCGAGGGTGGCCGCGTCGACGGCATGGACTCGCAACATGAGTCGGTGGAAGAGCACGTCAAAGTGAACGGAAAGCTGGACCATGGCAGTGTGGTGATCGCCGCGATTACGAGCTGTACCAATACATCCAACCCGTCCGTGCTGGTGGCGGCGGGACTGCTTGCAAAAAAGGCAGTCGAAAAGGGAATGGAAGTGCCGTCCTGGGTGAAGACGTCGCTGGCGCCAGGATCGATGGCGGTGACGGAGTACCTTACGCGCTCGGGCCTGATGTCTTACCTCGAGAAACTGAAATTCAACCTGGTGGGCTACGGATGTACCACATGCATCGGCAACTCGGGCCCGCTGCCACAGGAAGTATCGAGTGTTGTTACGGAAAAGGACCTGGTAGTGGCCTCGGTGCTTAGCGGCAATCGCAACTTTGAAGGTCGAATCAACTCGGAGGTTCGCGCCAATTACCTGATGTCGCCGCCGCTGGTGGTAGCGTTTGCGTTGGCTGGCCGCATTGACATTGACGTCTACAAAGAGCCGCTGGGGTTCGGGAACGGCAAGCCGGTTTTCTTGAAGGATATTTGGCCGACCAGTAAGGAAGTAGGAGAAGTCTTGAAGCAGCACATCACCCAAGACGTTTTCACCTCGGCCTACAAAGATGTGTTGAAAGGTGATGCCCGGTGGCAAGGACTAAAGGTCCCTGAAGGCGAGACCTTCGCGTGGGACGAGAAATCAACCTACGTCAAGAATCCGCCGTACTTCGAGAATATGCCCAAGACGGCCGGCGCGGTTGGCGACATTTCAGGTGCGCGCGTGCTGTGCTTCCTGGGCAACAGCGTAACCACGGACCACATTTCGCCGGCTGGATCGATCAAGGCGAACAGCCCGGCGGGCAAGTACCTCATTGAGCATGGCGTGCAGCCCGTGGACTTCAACTCGTATGGTTCCCGGCGGGGCAATCATGAGGTGATGATGCGGGGGACCTTTGCCAATGTGCGGCTGCGCAACAAGCTCACGCCGGAGCGCGAGGGAGCCTACACGCGCCACCTGCCTGACGGCCAGGAGATGTTCATCTACGACGCCTCGGTGAAATACCGCGAGGAAGGTGTGCCGTTGATGGTGCTGGCAGGCAAGGAATACGGCTCTGGCTCGTCGCGCGACTGGGCGGCCAAGGGTCCGAGACTCCTGGGTGTGCGGGTGGTGCTGGCGGAGAGTTTTGAACGCATTCACCGGTCGAACCTGGTGGGGATGGGCATCCTGCCGTTGCAGTTCCTCGACGACGAGAATGCCGAGACCAACGAGCTGACGGGCGAAGAAGTGTACGACGTTGTTGGACTTGTGGATGTACTGAACAACTTTGCTCCGGGCAAGACAGTGAAGGTGCGGGCGAAGGCCGCCGATGGGACCCTCATCGAATTCGACGCAACGGTGCGCATCGACACGCCGCAGGAGATGCTGTATTACCGGCACGGCGGGATTTTGCAGTATGTGCTGAGGCAGCTAGTGCAAGCAAACTAGTTAGTCGTCGCTAGCCGCATCAAAATCCTCTGAGCAAGAAGCAGACGCCCACTCTCCTTCAGTGGGCGTCGTTGCTCCAGGGATAAGAAGACTATCCCTTGTTGATGCGGATGTCGCCCGTATCGGCGTTGATCTGAAGCTTCGCAGCGCCATTACCGACGGTGCCGGTGGCATGCGAAGCACCACCCGTCTGCTCAGTCCGCAACGAGCCGAAATCGGAGGTGATGTCGCCCTTGCGCGTCGTGGCATCGAGTTGGAAGCCAGCGTTATTGGGCAGTACGAGCGTGATATCGCCGTGTTTGCCGGTAATCATCATCTTGCCGAGGGGCAGTTTGCTGCCGGGATGCACTTCGATGTCACCGTTGGAATTCTCCACTTCCAGATCACCGTTCACACCCTCCAGGTGAATTTCCTTGGAACGCGTGACGAGGCGCATCGGTCCGCTGACGTCAGTCCCGCGGAGTGAGTCACCGGAGATCTCCAGGTCACCAGGCACAGAGGCGAGCGCTATGTCAGAACGGGCAGACTTGAATTCAACCATCCTGCTGATCTTGCTCAGCCGAATGTTGTTGAAATAGTCGCCATTGAGCCGCACCGACCCTTTCACGTCTTCGATCGTTACGTCGTCGATTCGTCCGTCGACATCGACATCGCCAACGATGTTGGTGGCGCGAATCGAACCCTTGTCCAAAGTGATTCTGGCTGCTCCAATAATCTCGTTGAGGGAAACATCGCCGCGCTGCACCGAGAGTTTCACGTCAGCCTTGCGGTCCGTGATCGTAACGTCGCCGCGTTTACCGGCGATATCGAGAGCCGCGTCAGCCGGCACGAAAACGTCCATATCGGCCTGTACACCATGATCGCCAGCGCCGTTGGTATTGGCATTCAGCACGACCGTCGTACCGCTTTCGGTGATTTGGGGCTTGCTACCTTCGTTGTACCGGTTGGCGTCATCCTGATTCTTGGCGTAGAGCTTCTTGTGAACCACAACGCGGATGGTCTTTCCGTCGGATGGACTCACGTTGATGGCTCCGCGATCAGAGACAATGCGAAGACTGCCTTTGGCCGGAAACTGCTGTTCGATGGTGTCTTCGAAGGTGTATGCGGTGCCGAACATCCCTCCGAAGTCATCGTCGATCTGCATCTGATCGCGCATGCCTTCCCAGTTCACGTCACCGCTGTGATGAGCCGCGAGACCGACAACCACGATCAGAATCAGCAAAAGGACGCCGCCAGCGCCCAGACCGCGTGTGCGGTAGCCCTGGTTCAGGGCGGTGAAGTGCTCGATGAGAGCAATCACACCCCACAGTATGATGAGCAACGGCCAGAATCGACCGAAGAAGTGCCACACCGGGATATGGACTCCGACGTTGCGCAACAGGAACAACACGCCGATCACGATCAAAATCAGCGGCGCCGTCAGCGAACGTCGATATCGGTAAGCGGGCGGCGGTGGGGGTAAAGGAGCCGAAGCAGGCGTGGTGTGAGGGCTAGCCATTGTGCACCTCCCCTTCATGCGTGCTTTCGGCACTGGCCGTAGGAGTGGAACTCGGGGCTGCCGGCGGCCTCCACTGCTGTTGCGGAGGCGGAACGTAAGGCGGCGGTCCGGGCGGCGGCACCATATACCCACGCGGAATGTGTCCGCTAGCCGGAACGTTATGCTGCAGGAACATAACCAAGCCGATGACGATCAGCAATGCGGGCCAGGTCCTGCCGAAGTTCAGCCAATACGCGTGGGTCATCTGGTCGAGCAGAAACAGGACACCGATCGTGATGAGTACGGCCGGACCGATGAAGCCATGGGCCCGACAACGGGCACACCCACAACTGGGGTTGTAACGGTATCTCATGATGTCCTCCTCACCATCCCCTTCTCGTTCGCTTCATCAGCACGGAAACGCCGACGGCGATGAGGATCAAGGGCCAGAATCTACCAAACCAATCGAACCGAAACCAGCCAAACTGGTCGAGCAGGAAGATGACGCCCAGCCCGATCAAGATAATAGCTCCAACAGGAATGCGCGCCGCCTCCTCTGGAGGTCCTGCCGGCACAACCTGACCTTCGACCGGAGGCGCTCCTGGAGTTGAGCCGGGGGCGTTTGCGGCTGGCTGGGCGGTAGACCCGAAGAGGTTGACGCTGTTGAAGCCAAAGGGATCGGGAGCCTGTAGGCCCATCTGCTTGGCTTTGGCGGTGCGATAAGCCTCAATAGGCATATAGAGCACGAAAGCAGCAATGCCGATTCCGAAGACGCCGCTGACGTGATCGGCAGCCCAGATGAGGGTGGCGAAAATCAGCACGTGGATAAATCCCTTGGTGTATTCGCCGTTGTAGAACGCACCCACGCCTGGGATGAAGCCGAGAATGGCAGCCAGTCCAGGACTGCTGTCACTGACCGTAGGAGCTGCCTCCGGTACGGTGGCACCGGGGCCCGGCGGAGGCGGCATCGTGCCGCTGGTTTGCGAGGCGAGACAGTCCTCGCAGTAAATGACGCCACGCACATCGCGCGTGCAACTGCTGCACATGGGCTTGCCACACGTGCGGCAGTATGCAACCGCGGGTACATCGACATGATTGGCGCAGTTCATGCGGTTCTCCTGTTCAGCCGGGCCTGTGGGGTCTGCGATTCAACTACCGCCGGGCAGCTTGCCAGCAACGGCTGGCTCTCGTCACGGCTGTAATTCTGATACTTATGTTCCTGGGGCTGCGATTCCCCTTTGTTGGGATTCTTGGGCGTGTTGTTTTCCTCCTCATGCTTCTCGGGCGTCGCGGCACGGCGCAAATCGCGCACGCGAGACTCGATCTCATAAACCAGTCGAATGTTTTCGTAATACCGTACAACACGGGCTTCCGTGGAGTAGTAGGCTTTTTGCAAACCTTTGGCGCTTAGGTCAACATGCTTCAAATCGGTGACACGAAGTCCAGCAACGTTGGCCAGCATGGTAAGCGAAAAGAACGCCATTCCAAAGGACATTGCAAAGCGAGGCGTCATGACTGGTGCGAACATCGGCGACAGGCGCGACTTAAGCTTGCCCACCCAGCCTTCGCTGGAGGCGACTGCCTGTTTCGTCGGTTCGGGCAACGATCCGATGGTTTGCGCCAGAATGTTATGGACGAGGTGCTTTGGCGGCTCCACGTCTTCCAATTCCTTGAGCCAATGCATGCCCGCAGCAGCTTCCTGGAACATGGCGGCACAGGCTGAACACGACTTCTCGTGAGCTTCAAAAGCGGCCAGCGTCGCACCATGCAAAGTGGCGTCGAGAGCGTCGGCGAGCAGGGCTTCGAACTCCGCGCACTGCATTCCGGATTTGGCGACCCCATCCATCACATCACCTGCCTGTAATTACGTTGTAAAAGCCTCGCAAGTTCCGTTCGCCCCCGATTTATGCGGCTTTTCACAGTGCCTTCGGGGATTTTGAGCACCTGCGCGATTTCCTTGTAATCCATATCTTGTAAGTCTCTTAGAATCAGTGCCTCCCGCAACTCCGGCGAGAGCTTTTGCAGGGCCTCGTGAACCACCTTTTGAACCTGCAGGCGCTGTACCCGCCGCTCTGGGGAGATGGATTGGTCCTGCAATTGCTCACCTAAGGTCAGCCCGTCCTCCTGACCGCCTGGAGCCGCCTCCAGAGATTCGGTGACGCGGTCGTATTTTCCTTTGCGGAAGTGGTCGACTAGAAGATTTCGGGTGACCGTGGTAACCCAGGTCATAAAAGCGGCCCGGCTACCGTCAAATGTGCCAAGAGTTCTGTAAATCTTGATGAAGACTTCCTGTGTCAGGTCAGAGGCGTCATCGGGAGAGCCTGAGAAGCGGTAGCAGATGTTGTAGATGCGGCGGTGATACTGCTGGACGATTTCCTGCCAAGCCGCAGAGTCGCCCGCCACGCAGCGGCGGACCAACGCATTGACTGCCTGGTTATCGTCCAAGCTTATGCTCCCTGAGAGCTTCGTCCCGGCTACTCAATCTAACTGAAAGCAAAATGGTTATACGAATATCGGAGGCCGGTTGTTCGATTTTTGCGCGGGGACCGGAGCGCGCGATTGCGCCACGAATTGTAACAGTCAGGACGCAAGTTGCGGCGACAGCT
>DASRAA010000322.1:0-40633 GCA_035638375.1 Binatia bacterium
CAAGTTTCTATAGGTGCTTGGAGGCAGAAAATCATGACTGTGTTGACTCGTTGGGACCCTTTTCGTGAATTAAACGCGTTACAGAACCGCTTGAGCCGGTTGTTCGAAGAGCAGTACGGCGGTCGCGAGGAAGCGCTAACCGCCGGTGCATTCGTTCCCCCGGTCGATATCTACGAGGACGAGCACAGCATCCAGCTCAAGCTGGAAGTGCCGGGCATCGATCAGAAAGACCTCGACGTGAAGGTCGAAAACAACGTCTTGACCATCAGGGGCGAGCGCAAATTCGAGAAGGAAGAGAAGGAAGAGAACTTCCGCCGCGTGGAGCGCCGCTATGGCGGCTTCAGCCGTTCGTTCACCCTGCCCAGCACGGTGAACGCAGAGGATGTGAGCGCCGATTACACCAACGGCGTGCTGAAGATCCGGCTGGGCAAGCGTGCCGAAGCAAAGCCGAAGCAGATCAAGGTGAGCGTCGGCAGCGGCCCAGTCTTGGAAGGCAAGAAGGGTCAGGCTGCCTAAGCATCCAGGCAAGTCCGGTTGGACCGGTTCACAGAAAACCGTAGGGAGGCGGAGCATGAATTCCCCTCCCTTTTTGTTTGCCCGGGCGCATCCCAGTTACAGACTAGAATTAACCCGTGCAGCAAAGAGCGAAAGCGGAACAGCGGTTCTGGCTGACAACTGATACTGACAACTGAGGGTTTTATGGCAATTCGATGGGACAAATTAACCGTAAAAGCCCAAGAATCCATTCAGCGGGCGAACGATCTTGCCAGCGAGCATGGCAGTCCTGAGCTGCAGCCCGTCCACGTTTTGGCGGCGCTGTTGGAGGACCGCGAAGGCATTGTTTCGCCTCTCCTGGAACGTGTCGGACTCCAAGCGGCGTCGGTCCAGTCGCAGGCTATGGCGGCGATCGACCGCCTCCCCAAAGTCTCAGGCGGCGCGGCACAGGCATCGCTTTCCAGCGCGACGAATCAGCTGCTGGAAAGTGCATTCAAGGAGGCGTCGAACTTCAAGGACGAGTTCGTCTCCACCGAGCACCTGCTGCTGGCGATGACTAAGCTCAAGCGCGATGCCGCGCAAGAGATCCTGGCCAAGGCGGGTGCAACCTATGACAACATCCTTCGCGCACTGACTACGGTTCGCGGCAATCAGAAGGTGACGGATCAGAATCCCGAGGCGAAGTACCAGGCGTTGGAGCGCTACGCCCGCGATCTAACCGAACTCGCCCGCAAAGGCAAGCTCGATCCGGTGATCGGTCGCGACGAAGAAGTACGTCGTGTTGTGCAAGTGCTCTCGCGCCGCACCAAGAACAATCCGGTGCTGATTGGCGAGCCAGGTGTTGGGAAGACCGCCATCGTCGAAGGCCTCGCACAGCGCATTGTCTCCGGAGACGTGCCCGAGCAGCTGAAGAACAAGCGCGTTGTCTCGCTCGACCTTGGTGCAATGCTAGCTGGTGCGAAGTACCGTGGCGAGTTCGAAGACCGCCTCAAGGCTGTGTTGAAAGAGATCGAGCAATCCCATGGCCAGATCATCCTGTTCATCGATGAGCTACACACCCTGGTCGGAGCGGGGGCGGCTGAGGGAGCGATTGACGCTTCCAACATGCTGAAGCCCGCGCTGGCGCGAGGGGAATTGCGGGCCATCGGTGCAACTACGCTGAATGAGTACCGCAAGTACATTGAGAAGGACGCCGCTTTAGAACGCCGTTTTCAAATCGTCTTCGTCGGCGAGCCGAATGTGGAAGACACCATCGCCATTTTGCGCGGACTGCGCGAGAAGTACGAAGTCCACCACGGCGTCCGAATCAAGGACTCAGCCATTCTGGCCGCGGCGACATTGTCGCACCGCTACATTTCCGACCGCTTCCTTCCGGACAAGGCGATCGACCTCATTGACGAAGCGGCAGCTTCGCTGCGCATCCAGATCGACTCGATGCCGACCGAGATCGATCAGCTTGAGCGCCGCGCCACACAGCTCGAAATTGAGCGCCAGGCGCTGAAGCGGGAAGATGATCCCAACTCGCGCGAACGGCTGGCCACAGTCGAGAAAGAGCTGGCCCACATCAAGGAACAGGCGAACGCGCTGAAGGCCCGCTGGAAGCAAGAGAAGGAAATCATTTCCACCGTGCGCGCCAGGAAAGAACAGTTGGAGCAGCTCAAGCTCGATATCCAGGAAGCCACACGCAAGGGTGACTACAACAAGGCCGCGCAGTTGCAGTACGGCGAGCTGCCGAAGCTAGAAGCGGAAATCAAGAAGCTCAGCGCCCAGATGGACGCCAAGCAGTCGCGGCTGCTCAAGGAAGAAGTTGACGAAGAAGACGTGGCCAAAATCGTCAGCAAGTGGACCGGTATTCCTGTTTCCAAGATGCTCGAAGGCGAGGTGCAGAAGCTCGTCACGATGGAGGAGCGGCTGGGGCATCGCGTGGTCGGCCAGGACCAAGCTCTAGCTCGGGTGGCCAATGCCATTCGTCGCTCCCGCGCCGGGCTCAGCGATCCTAAGCGGCCCATCGGCTCATTCATTTTCCTTGGACCTACGGGCGTCGGCAAAACCGAGCTGGCGCGTGCCTTGGCGGAATTCCTCTTCGACGATGAGCACGCCATGATTCGCATCGACATGTCGGAGTACATGGAGAAGCACGCGGTTTCACGCCTGATCGGCGCGCCTCCGGGCTACGTCGGCTACGAAGAAGGCGGACAGCTGACGGAAGCCGTGCGGCGGCGGCCGTATGCGGTGGTGCTGTTCGACGAAATCGAGAAGGCGCATCCCGACGTGTTCAACGTCTTCCTCCAGATCATGGACGACGGACGCTTGACCGACGGCAAAGGGCGCAATGTCGATTTCAAGAACACAATCATCATCATGACGTCAAACATCGGCTCGGCTTATCTGCAGCAGGCGAGTGCGAATGCGGAGAAACAGGAAGAGGCGCACGAGCAAGTGATGGAAGCCCTGCGCGCGCACTTCAAGCCGGAGTTTCTCAACCGCGTGGATGACATCATCTTCTTCAACCCACTCCGCAAAGAGCAATTGACCAAGATTGTCGATCTGCGGCTGCGCGACCTGCAGAACCTGCTGGCCGCACGCCATATCACCCTGGAGCTGACGCAGAAAGCGAAGGAGCTGATCTTCACCGAAGGTTACGATCCGGTTTATGGCGCGCGTCCTCTGAAGCGGGCGATCCAACGACTGGTGCAGGATCCGCTGGCCATGAAGATCCTCGACGGCGAGGTGCTGCATGGCGACACAATACCAGTGGACGTGGATCCCAAAACCAAGATGCTGAAGTTCGAGCCGATCCATAGCGAACAGCCGGCAGAAGCGGTCGTGGCGAAGTAAGAACCACACCCCGAACTTTGAGTGCCTCACCCTGTTGTCCAGCTTTTGCACGACAGGGTGGGTTTTTTGAAGTACTTGCTTTGTATAGCAAAGTACTTGACAGTAATAAAGCCTCGCGCTAAGGTGGCGTCATGCCCCATCTCCGCAGTTGCCGGAGTACTCGCCACAGGCTGGATTCCAGCCCTTCTCCGGATGCTTTGGAGCAGCTTGCTCTCATCCGACAGACCATGGAGCGCAGCACAGCCTTCACCGCCGTATCGGGCTGGGGATACATCGGTATGGGCACCACTGCCTTGGTCACCGCCTCGATTGCCATCCGCCAAACTGAATTCAACGCCTGGCTTGCTATCTGGCTCGGCGAGGCTCTGGTGGCCGTAACCATCGGCCTGGCTGCCATGCACTGGAAAGCCACCCGCCAGCGTACCCACATTCTGTCGATACCGGGGCGCCGTCTGTTCCTCGGACTGCTGCCGGCTTTGTTTGCTGGAGGAGTGATGACAGTTGCGCTCGTGCGCTTGGGCGATAACCAGCAGATTCCTGGCATCTGGCTGCTCCTGTACGGTGTGGCGGTCATGCAGGCAGGAGTGTTCTCCGTGCGAACGATCCCGGTCATGGGCGCGGTATTTGTGCTCTGCGGAGCCATAGCCCTGCGCCTGCCGTGGTATTGGGTGAACGTTATGCTCGAAGTGGGCTTTGGCATGGTACACATCGTTTTCGGCGCTTACATCGTTCGTCGTCACGGCGGATAACCGCTCTGTGGATTATGGAGGACCCAAAGTCATGCCATCGGAAAAGCTCAACATCGTCAGCTCCCGCATCATTCTTGTTCTTTCGCTGATCGCACTCCTCAGCGTCCTGATCGGCTTCGTCCAGCCGCGACAACCGGCGCCGTCCGACGAAGGCACCGGGGCACATATCTTTCAGATCGCAATCGTCCTGGTGCTGATGACGGGATTGATTTTTCTCTTCACAACTGACTGGAAAAACCCTGCGCGGAGCGCAAGAAGGCTTGTGGTTCCGGGGATTACCCTCGTGGCGGCCTTCACAGCACTTTATTTTCTGGAGCACGTTTATTTTTGGTAAACCGTTATGACCCAAACCAACACCAATCGCGCAACTCGCGTTTCCACAGTTCCTCGCCGAAGCACCAGCGAAATTGCCGCTCAGCCAGCCGAGAGCCTGAAACTCGATGCGCTGATTCACGAGCGCGTGCGCCTGGCCATCGTCAGTGCGCTGGCGGTAAATGAAGTCCTCAGCTTCAACGACCTCAAGAAGCTGCTGGAGATCACCGATGGCAATCTCAGTGTGCATGCGCGCAAGCTAGAGGATGCGGGCTACGTGAAGTGCACGAAATCATTCGTTGGTCGCCAGCCGCGCACCGAGTTCCGGCTGACGGCCTCGGGACGACGCGCGCTGGAAGGCTATCTCGAGCAAATGGAATCGGTGATTCGGGCGGCGCGAAAGTAGTGGAGTCAAAACCGGGCCTTATGACCCGGTTCTTACCCGGCTTGCTTTGCCACATAAAGTTTTCGTCAATGAGGTCAACTGATGTATACCAACGGAAACCTTGAGGCTCACCTGGCGGCGCTGCTGTTTCTAGGCTGCACCGCATTGATCTTCTTTCTGCTGATTGCGGCCGCCATTCTCTTCTTCGTCCGCCGGAGATGGGCACCGTATCCGCTACTCGCTATTGGTGTCGTGGTGATGGGTTATGGACTGCTGCTGGCGGCTTTCTCCTACACCAGCTACGACCGCACCGCCGCTCGCGGCGACGAGAAGTACTTCTGCGAAATGGACTGCCACATCGCTTACTCGGTGCTGAACGTGGAGCACACGAAGTTCATCGGTGACGCCACAGCACACGGTGAGTTCGTGATCATCACTCTCCGCTCGCATTTCGACGAGCGCACCATTGCCCCCTGGCGGGGCGATGCTCCGCTGCGCCCTGATCCGGTGTTGCTGCAATTGATCGACGCCAACGGCCGTTCCTATTCTGTCTCCACCAATGGGCAAGAGGCATGGGACACGACCCATCAGCAACCACACTCGCTGCGCGATCCTTTGCGACCGGGCGAGTCGTTCAAAACGACTTGGATCTTTGACGTTCCTCCTGATGCGCAATCAATGCGACTGCTAACCGAAGTTCGCGGCTTTCCGACCTACCTGCTCATTGGCGACGAAACCACCCCGCGGCACGGAAAGACCTACCTGGCACTTTGACCTCTAGGATCGCGCTCCTATTCCTCTTAGGGTTATCGAACATCGGCGTTGTGCTTCCCGCGGTTAGAATGGTGCGGCACTTTAGTCCCAATACGGAGAGGATTACTGCATGAAGCTCGGAGTATCGATACCGAATATTGGGCCGGTGGCAACACCGGAAGCAATTAAGACGGTCGCTAAAAAAGCCGAGGCGATGGGCTACAACAGTCTATGGACGGTAGAGCGTTTGCTCTGGCCGATAGACCCCAAGACGCCCTATCCAGTCACGCCCGACGGCTCGCTCCCCGAGCAGTATAAGTACAACCTCGACCCGCTGGACGTCCTGACGTTCGCCGCCGCCGTTACGACCAAGATCAGGCTGGGTCCCAGCGTGCTCGATATTCCGTACTACAACCCGGTGACGCTGGCGCGCCGGCTGAGCACGATTGACATCCTGTCGAAGGGACGCCTGAACGTTGGCCTGGGACTAGGCTGGTCCCCCGACGAGATGGAGGCAACTGGCGCAGACATCAAAGTGCGCGGCGCTCGCGCCGACGAATTCATCCAGGTGCTGAAGGCCCTCTGGACCACAGATCCTTCCGAGTTCCACGGCAAGTTCTTTTCCTTGTCAAAGTCGCACATCAATGCCAAGCCAGTGCAGAAACCGCATCCCCCGATATACATTGCAGCGTTCGCTCCCGCGGCCCTGAAGCGGGTCGCTAGCATGGCCGACGGCTGGAATCCGACCGGACTATCAGTTGAAGCTATGGCGCAGATGTTCGGGGCGATCAAACAAGTGGCCGAAGCTGCGGGACGTAATCCCTCCGAGCTAAAGATGATAGTGCGCGGCAACTTGGTCCTCAGGGATAAGCCGGTGGAGAAAGACCGCCCGATTTTCATGGGTACGGCTGACCAGATTCGCCAAGACATCGCCGCCTGCGAAAAAATCGGTGCCGACGAAGTCTTCCTTGAGTTGGGCTTCACCCATGGCGGGCAGGAGCTGAGCAATTGGGAGTGGTGGATGGAGGAATTCAAACCCGGGCGGTAATGGGTCTTTACCACCGAGCCGCCCTGCGACTTGGCTCAGGGCAGGGCCGGGGCGCCGAAAGTAGGCAACAAGCCAGCGCTCGCTAGCACCGTCATCAGGCCAGATTGGCGGCGGCGATAGCTTGCATCTCTTCGCGCTGGCGTCCTTCCACGATACTCCCAGAGCATGAAGAAAGAGATGATCGTGGAGATTGAGCTCGGCCGCATCGAGGACGGCTTGCCAGGCATTCATGGCCTAGGGATTCAGAGTGATGCACCAGAACTCGTGGCGGAAGGCTGCATTGCAGAATTCGCAGGTGGCCTCAGCAGGATAACGATTGATGTGAAACCAGGGATATGATTGCGGGACTGGCATGCCATTTCTCCTGGGTCTTAAATCCTTCCGTCGAAGCTGCCAGGCACGATGCGCGAAACTGGGTACCTCTGCATAAATCGGCCGATAGCGTATGAGAAAAGATTGCACCGGAACGGCTGAAGGAACCCATGAGTCGAACCACAAAGCATTGTGACGTACCGCACAAATTGGCGAGAGCGGTCAATTCGTTGCAAAACTCATGAACTCAGCGAACTGAGCGTAGTCGACACAACCAGGAACGGAGAGCAAAGAGCGGCACGAGCCAGTTTTACTCCCACGCTCACGCGCGGCAACATCGCCGCGTCTAAGGCTCAAAAGCACGGGGGGGCGGCTATGGATGCTTTTCGGAAGGACCTTGTCTATGCCTGGCGCGGATTGCGACGCGCGCCGGTATTTGCAGCGGTTGCGATTCTGACGCTTGGGCTCGGTATCGGCGCTAACACTGCCATTTTCAGCATCATCTACGCAACCCTGCTGCGGCCGCTTCCGTACCAACATTCCGGGGAGTTAGTACGCCTGTACGAGACCGAAGACGCTCCGGGTAACTATCCGTTGGCTGGGCCTGACTTCCTGGACTGGAAGACCCAGAACCACAGCTTTCAGGACATGGCCGTCTATGGCTGGAGCCAGGACGTTAACCTCAGTGGCAAGGGTGAGCCCGACCACGTCATCGGCACAAGTGTCGAGGCCAACTTTTTTTTGCTTCTTGGCGCTCGCCCGCTCATGGGAAGGACCTTCGCCATCGGTGAAGATGAGCCCGGCCGCGACCGTGTCGTCATTCTTAGCTACGGCTTGTGGCAGAGCAAATTCAACGGCGATCCCAGAATCGTTGGTCAACAGATTGAGCTCAATAGCCGCAAATACGACGTCGTCGGCGTGATGCCGGCGGGATTCCAATTTCCCTCGGATGCTCAGCTGTGGAGGCCGCAAGACATGGACAGCAAGAGTCTCATGCGCCGCGGCACGCACTGGCTGAATGCCATCGGACGGCTCAAACCGGGCGTCTCACTGCAGCAGGCGCAAGCTGAGATGAGTCTCATCGCGTCCCAGCTGGAAAAGCAATATTCCGACTCAAACCACAAGGTAGGCGCTTCGCTGCTTAGTTTGCACGAAGACATGATCGGGGAGTCTCGTTCTTCCCTGCTAATGATGCTGGGTGCCGTGGTTCTGGTATTGCTCATTGCCTGCGCCAACGTGGCTAACTTGTTGCTGTCGCGCGCAGTCGTGCGGCAGAAGGAGATCGCGATTCGTGGTGCGCTGGGGGCAAGCCGTGGGCGCCTGGTGAGGCAGATGCTGGTGGAAAGTGCCGTACTTGGTATTGCCGGTGGCGCGCTTGGTTTGCTTCTCGCGTGGGGCGGACTGCGTGTTATTACAGCGCTCAAGCACGTCGGGCTTCCCCAAGCGAATGCGATTGAAATCAATCCACCGGTACTAGGATTTACGCTTGCGGTGGCCCTACTCACCGGCCTGGCATTCGGATTGGTCCCAGCATTACAGAATGCACGTCCCCAGCTTTATGAAGCTCTGAAGAGCGGCGCGGGCAGTTACGGCACTACTGCTCGCCATCGTGGATTTCTGCGCGACGGACTCGTCGTTGCCGAAATAGGCCTCTCGCTTCTGCTCCTCATCTCCGCCACCCTTCTGCTCAAGGACTTCATGCGCCTTCGCAAGACCGACATCGGAGTGCGCGCTGAAGGGGTGTGGACTGGGGCTATCGCCTTGCCCGAAGCCAAATATCCTCAGCGGCAAGAGCGCTTCGACTTCTCCGCAGCGTTGCTGGCAAAATTGCACAGCATACCCGGCCTCGATTCGGTAAGCATTAGCGATAAAGTCCCCCTGGAGGGCGGTAGCAATAGCTTCGTGACGGTGCGCGGACGGCCTTCCCCGCCAATGAGCGGTCCGCTGGTGGAGAATCATTACATCTCGCCTGGGTATTTTCACGTGATGGGCATCCCCATGCTTCAGGGGCGAGATTTCACTGCTCAGGATGCAGTCACTGCCTTTTCGATTGACCAGAAGCAACTCGAAGCTTCAGAAGCGCACATCGCGCTTCCGCCTGAGCAGACCAACGCCATGGTGTATCCGGTCATCATCAACCAGGCAATGGCCAAGTACTTCTGGCCCAATCAGGATCCGTTGGGGCAGATGTTCTCCTTCAGCGAGAAGAACGGGCCGTGGCGTCAGGTGATCGCCGTGGTGGGCGACGTGAAGCAGTACATGACCCACGTTCCTGTGCCTGAAGCCTATGACATCGTCGACGGTTGGCCGTGGTTCATGGTCGTGGCGCACACCCCGTCTTCGACCTACAGCGTGGCGATGGAAGTCCGCCGGGCTCTGGCGGAAGTTGACTCAAGTTTGCCGTTGTTTCAGGTCCGCACCATGAACGAGATCGTTGCCGAGCACACTGGCGGGCAGCAATTTCTGGCGGGTCTTCTGGCACTGTTTGCCGGCCTGGCCATCCTGTTGGCAGGCGTCGGAATCTATGGTGTGCTCTCGTACCTAGTGAGCCAGCGATCGCGAGAAATTGGCATTCGCATGTCACTCGGTGCGAGTCGCGCAGGGGTGCTGGCTATGACTCTGAAGCAGGGCATGCGTCTTGCAATGATCGGATTCGCTCTCGGACTTACAACGGCCTTAGCCGGCGCACAACTGCTGGCTCGCGTTCTACATGAAGTTCACCCCCGCGATCCGGGAATCATGCTGCTCACGCCGGTCGTTCTAGCCGCGGTGGTCCTTGCGGCATGTTACTTGCCGGCATATCGAGCTGCAAAAGTCGATCCGATGGAGGCGCTGCGACAGGAGTAGAGGGGTTATGGCTGCTTGCAGAGAGTTTCCTGTGCCGCCTGTTCGTTGACAGGGGATGCGTTGGTCAGCTATTCTTAAGACTTTGGTAGTCCTGCGTCTGCACGCCTAGCGGTTCTTTGCGCAATTCCGCGCCCGAACTCAGCGGCACTTTCGCGGTCTTTTCTACATTCTGGAGAGTTCACGATGTCCACGTATTTCCCCAAAGGGGAAATTGCGCGCAAATGGTTTGTTGTCGATGCATCGGGCCAGACCCTTGGCCGGCTGGCGTCGCGCGTGGCGCGCATCCTCAATGGCAAAGATAATCCGCAATACACGCCGTTCCTCGACACGGGTGATCACGTGATCGTGATTAATGCCGAGAGGGTCAAGATTACAGGTCTGAAGGCCGACAGCAAGACGTATTTCAGTTACTCCGGATATCCCGGCGGCATTAAGGCGGAAGAGTACAAGAAGCGTTTTGAGCGCAAACCCGAGCTGGTGGTGGAAGAAGCTATCAAGGGCATGCTGCCCAAGACGAAGCTGGGCCGGGCGATGGGCTCGAAGCTGAAGGTGTACAAGGGCGACAAGCATCCGCACGCAGCGCAGAAGCCGGCGGCAGTGGAAGCGGTCTAAGCCTATCCTTCGCCAAAACGGGATGAAGGATGGGGCACCCACCAAATAGGTGAGGAAAAACTAAGAAGGATTGAGGGAGCGAGCTCCCAACGGATACGAGATGGCAGAACTAGTTCAGTATTACGGTACGGGGCGCCGCAAATCGAGCGTAGCCCGAGTATTTCTTCGTCCGGGCTCGGGCGATATGACGGTCAACGGCAAGCCTTTCGATAGCTACTTCGTGACTGAAGCACAGCGCATCATGGCGAAGTCGGCGCTTGTGCTCACCGAGACTACTGGAAGCTTCAGTGCTGTGGTGACGGTCAACGGCGGTGGAGTTAACGGGCAGGCCGGCGCGGTGCGCATGGGCGTAGCCCGCGCGCTGCAAGAGTTCAATCCTGAGTTGCGCGCCAAGCTGAAGGCAGAAGGTTTCCTGAGCCGCGATGCTCGCGCCAAGGAGCGCAAGAAGTACGGCCAGAAGGGCGCCCGTAAGCGCTTCCAGTTCTCGAAGCGGTAAAGGAGTTGTCAGGTGCCAGGGATCAACTGGCAACTGAATTCCCGCTTTGTGGTTCCGGGGGCGGGAAACAGAAGCAAGGACCGGAACGAATCTTTCCGCACCCGCTATCAACGGGGCGGGTGGTACAGGAAATGTAATCCCGGACGATCCGGGCGGTGATTAAGACCGAATCCGCCGCGAGGGATGCAAGCTAGGAGGTAGCTTGGCGAATATCACGATGAAGGAGCTGCTCGAAGCCGGCGTTCACTTCGGGCACCAGACAAAACGTTGGAACCCGAAGATGAAGGAGTATATCTTTGGCGAGCGCAATGGAATTTACATCATCGACCTGCAGAAGACGCTGAAGATGTTCAAAGAGGCGTCGAAGTTTGTCACCGATCAGGCAGCCGAAGGCAAGCTTGTGCTGTTCGTTGGGACGAAGCGGCAGGCGCAGGACGCCATTGCGGAAGAAGCGAACCGCTGTGGCATGTTTTACGTGAATCAGCGCTGGTTGGGCGGATTGCTGACCAACTGGGTGACGGTTCAGAAATCGGTGAAGCGGCTCAAGGAGCTTGACGACATGGCCACGGATGGCCGTTATGAGCTGCTGCCCAAGAAAGAAGTCGTCAAGCTGGAGCGGGAGCGCAAACATCTGCAGGCCAACCTGGCCGGCATCAAGAATTTGAACCGTCTGCCCGACGTGCTGTTCGCGATTGACTCGAACAAGGAGCAGATCGCGGTGAAGGAAGCGCGCAAGCTGGGCATTCCCGTAGTCGCCGTGGTCGATACCAACTGCGACCCGAGCGAAGTGGACTACGTGATCCCCGGCAACGACGACGCGCTTCGCGCGATCCGGCTGTTCGCCTCGAAGATCTCAGATTCGGTTGTTGAGGGCGTGCAGGCGATCGGCGACAAGCAGTTGGCCGACATCAATGCCGGCGTCCAGTACACTGAAGGCGCAGAGACGACAGCGGCCAGTTCGGAGGGATTTGCGGGCGAGCCGGGGGAAGAGGCAGCTGAAGCCGAAGAGGTCAGTATGGAAGATGTGCTGGGCAAGGGCGCGCGCCGAACGACCACAACCGAGGAAGCGATAGAAACTCCAAGCGCGTAAGCGCAGCCGGGAGGCTGCTAGGTTTCCAGACCCGCGCTGCCCGATGGCGCGGGTTTTTTGTCAGGAAGCAACTAGCAATCAGCTTTGGCTAGTTCGTGCTTGCCCCCAATCGGTGTAAGAAGCGCGAGTTCGATACGTTGAGGCGACTGAATCATCTAATTCATATAGCGCCGGGAATTCAAAAGCTAGTGGCTAGTCGCTAGTTGCTCCGGCAAGGGGAACAACAACGAAATGAGCACAAGCACCGTGAACATTACTGCCGCACAGGTAAAAGAACTTCGGGACAAGACCAATGCGCCCATGATGGACTGCAAGCAGGCATTGACCGAGTCCAAAGGAGACGTCGAAGCCGCCATCGTATGGTTGCGCAAGAAAGGCGTTGCCACTGCGGCTAAGAAGGCGACCCGCACCACCAGCGAAGGCTCCGTGGCCAGCTACATCCACGCGGGAGGCAAGATCGGCGTCCTGGTTGAGGTCAACTGCGAGAGCGACTTTGTCGCCCGCACCGACGACTTCAAGAACCTGGTGCACGACATCGCCATGCACATTGCGGCGACCGATCCGCGCTTCATCCGCAAAGAAGACGTGACTGCGGAGGCTTTCGAGAAAGAGAAGGACATCTACCGCGCGCAGGCAGCGGCCACGGGCAAGCCGGCTCAGGTGGTGGAGAAGATTGTCGAAGGCAAAATGGGCAAGTTCTACGAGGAGGTCTGCCTCTATGAGCAGCCCTTCATCAAAGACCAAACCATTACCGTCGCGCAGCTGATCGCCAGTGTCATCGGCAAGCTGGGCGAGAACATCTCGGTTAAGCGTTATGCCCGCTTCAAGGTGGGCGACGTAGGCGAGACTATCGCCGTCAGCAAGGCGCAGGAACAGAGCGCCGAGTAAAGCTGTATAGGCACACCCGCCTTTTCCCTTTGATGTCGTGTTAAGGACTTGAGTCTTACCACGTTCCGATGCGCAGCACGATACCTGTGCGGACCTGCACGGCCTGGGACGAGTCGATACCATGCACCGGAGGCATCCACGAGTGGGAGTAGTTGACGTCGAGCACCCGCCAGGCGAAGGCACGCCCGAAGACGATATCGAACCCGCCGCCCATGGTCATGTTGAATCCCAGTGCCTGGTACTGCACCGTGTAGGCGCTTCGCTTGGGGTAATGGGGTAGCCATCCGTTCCCGTCGTTCCATGCATTGAGTAGAAAATTCTCTTTTTGGGAATCGCGAATCTCGTAGGTGATCTTTTGTCCACCGAAGAAAACCTGGGCGAAAGGCGAGAAGCGATGTGCCGCGCGGGGTGTCCAGCGCGGACCTGCAGCAAAGGTCAAAGAATCGGCGCTCTGGTACTGCGGTGTATTGACGACCATACAGCCATTTACTTCGCTAACAATCTGCCAGGCGTTAGCGATGCGTGCGGCTCCCTGTCCTCCACCTCCCAAGCAATTGCCTCCGTGCACGAAGCCCGTGTACAGGGCATAGGCTTGCAGTTCAATGGGCGCCTCCTTGGAGGGAGGTCTTTCAATAGCCTTGTTCATTTCGGCGCGCTCGGCAGCGGTATGCGGACCGAAGGGCGCGCTGATCAGACCCTCCTTGTACTCCCGGACTAGCTCCTTCCGCATTTCGTGATTTACGCCCCAGATTCCCGGCCTGGTGGCGCGGCTCCAGCCGTAATGGAATGCCATCAGGTTGGCGAAACTGCGCGCCGGATTCCCCAGGCTGCGCACCGCCACTAGTATCCACGGATTCGCAACATGGTTCTCGACGGGAATGATGAGGTAGCGATCGATCATGTCCTCGCCCATCATTTCCAAGATGCCTAAGCAAGGCGTGTTGACCAGGTCGATGAATCCGGGAGACGCGTGCAGCTGTACGTTGCCCAATGAAGCCTCGCTGAGCGGTCCGAGCGTCCATTGAGTACTGGCAACGGCGGCAAAGGCCATAGCGCGCAGCCTGCTCATCCAGTAAATCCGGCCGTCGCCCCACTCCACCTGCCGATAGAGAGGATCGTTCTGCTGCTCGATGAACCCGTAGATTCCGCCATTCAGCGGATGGCCCACATAGCTGGCGTGCCACCCGTCTTCGTCATCCCAGCCGTGGGTTGCACCGATGGAATCGATCCAGTCGTGGAACCACGGTCCGTAAGCAACGGCGTCCACCGTGCCATTCTCATGCACAAACCGCCAGGCATGCTGGATGGAGATTTCCAGCCCATATTGCCCGAGCGCGGGCTTCCACTGAAAACGCTGAGCACGCTGCTCGAGTTTGTGGGGCATCAAGCCAGTTTGCGGTGTATCCCTGGAAGCCGGCTCATTACTGCTGCTATCGCCGGATGCGGCCGGTTCCACATCACGGTCAAGGTTGCTGCCTGAAGAAGCATTGTTTGCCTGGAATGAATCTCCGGGCGAAGACAACTGCTGGGAATTATGCTCATCGGGGGTAGCCAGTGCCTGCCCGTAAAGGTTGACGGAAGCTAACCCCAAAAGGAGTGTGACAATCCACCCTCTGCCCGAATGAACAACAACTGCCATGCGCACTTCTTCTGTGTGAATAAAAGGTGACTCAAGACTTCTTGAGAAGAGGCCTATTGTACATCGGTTTTGTTTCATCTTTGCGTCCGCTCTTGGGGTTGGGCAGCGCGCCTCTGCTTCAATTACCCATGAACCGTTGTCGACCGTCTCCATCACATCGCCCTGGCTGTCGCAGTTGCGTGCCACCTAACTGCTAAACTGGAATCGGTACGCTACAAGCAACTCCGATGACCGTTCCCGCCTACAAACGTATCCTGCTCAAACTTTCCGGTGAAGCGCTGGCCGCGGGCCAGGGCTTCGGCGTCGATAACAATCGCGTGCATGAAATTGCAGGCGAGATTGCCGACGTACACCGGCTCGGCGTGGAGATCGCGATCGTGGTGGGAGGCGGGAACTTCTTCCGCGGAATCGCCGCTCAGGCGCAGCACATGGATCGCGTCTCCGCCGACCACATGGGCATGCTGGCTACGGTGATCAATGCGCTTGCCCTGCAGGACGCGCTGGAAAAGCACGGCGCTCAGACCCGCGTGATGAGCGCAATAGAAATGCACGAGGTGGCTGAGCCATTCATCCGCCGCCGTGCCATTCGACACATGGAGAAAGGCCGCGTTGTAGTCTTCGCGGCTGGAACCGGCAACCCGTACTTCTCCACTGACACTGCCGCTTCGTTGCGAGCGATGGAGATCCACGCTGACGCAATCCTCAAAGCAACCAAGGTCGACGGCATCTACACCGCCGACCCAATGAAAGACAAGTCGGCTACGAAATTCGACAAAATCACGTACCTTGACATCCTCAAGCTTGGGCTCAAGGTGATGGATGCAACCGCAATCGCTATGTGCCAGGAGAACAGGCTGCCGATCGTGGTTTTTGACCTCAACCAACCGGGCAACATCAGGCGTGTGGTGCTAGGCGAACCGGTAGGCTCACTGGTTTATCAAGGTGCGGACTAGAACGCGTTACCACCGACAAACCGGTTGTAGCTAGTTATAATCCTGCTGGATTCATCCGAGGAGATATTTGATGGCGGGAGTCGAAGGCCGCGTGGTGCTGGTCACGGGCGCCTCCCAGGGAATTGGTCGCGCATCTGCGCTGGTACTCGCCGCGGGCGGCGCGAAGGTTGCCTTGTGCGCGCGCAATCGGGAGAAACTGCAACAGGTGGCGGAAGAAATCGCTGCAGCAGGCGGAGAAGCTGCGCTTTTCAAGATGGACGTAGCAAGCGAAGAAGAGATCAAAGCCAACGTGAAGTCGGTACTGGAGCGTTTCGGCAAGATTGACATCCTCGTCAACAACGCTGGCGTCACACGCGATCAGCTTTTCCTGCGTATGAAGCGAGCCGACTGGGACGACGTGATCAACACCAACCTCACCGGGCCGTTTCTACTCATCCAGGCTGTCATAGGTTCCATGCTGAAACAACACTGGGGAAGGATCATCAATATCACCAGCATTTTTGGCCAGATTGGTCAAGCTGGCCAGGCGAACTACGCATCATCGAAAGCTGGATTGATTGGATTGACCATGGCCGTGGCGCGGGAGGTAGCCTCACGCAATATCACTGTCAACGCTGTCGCGCCCGGGTTCATCGAAACAGCTATGACCTCGGTGCTTTCCGACGAATTGAAGGAAAGAATGCGTACGATGGTTCCCCTAGGCCGGACCGGCACTGATATGGAAGTTGCCCACGCAGTGAAGTTCCTGGCTTCAGAAGAGGCGGGATATATTACTGGCGAAGTGCTCAAGGTGAATGGGGGAATCCTGATGGGTTAAGCCTACGATGAACATTGTCGAGGCTTCCAACGCCGAGCATTGGAATGCAGTCCGAAACCTTTTTCTAAGCTACCGCCACCAACTCTGGCAGGAGTGTCAATACCCGACAACGAGTGGCAGTCTTTACCTGGGGCGTACACCCACCCGGTCCGGCAATCTGCCGAACTCGTCTACATGGTATTGGACCTGAAAAATGCGCTTGCCGACCGGTCAACCGCTTCCGATTTTGACAGTTCGATGAAACTGGATTATGAAGCCCAAACCAGTACCACGTCCGTAGCAGATGACCCCGTCACTTTAGTATCGCTTCGGTAACTGATTACCATTGCAGCTCGCCATAAGTTCAGCCAGAAAATGAGCATAAACACAAGTTTTTCTTGCCAGCCAAGCCACAAGTGGTTACTATGCAGTCAACTTCAGCCACTTCAAACGCAAGGAAACACCACCGGAATGAACATCGGACAAACTATCCGCAATTACCGGCTGCAAAAAGGCATGTCGCAGGGCGACATCGAGAAGCGTACCGGACTTCTGCGCTGCTACTTATCGCGGGTAGAAAACGGACACACCATCCCCTCGCTTGACACTCTGGCCAAGATCGCAACTGCCATGGATGTTCCTCTCGCCCAGTTTTTCCATGATGGCAACGGGGAAAACGGAGGAAAAGCTGTCCCGCAGTTGGCCGAAGAGGAGGTGCGCTTCCTCACCCAGATCCGTCGCTATTCTGCCAGCCTGAACGACAGTGATCGAAAGCTGGTCATCGCCATGGTGAAGAAAATGGCGGCCGCTGTCCCGCGGCAGTAAGCTTTTTCGACGAAGTTTTCTTTCGGCTTTTTTTAGTTGCAAACTGAAACGCTGGATCAGCGTACCTCTGTTGCTGATCGATGCGATTCCTCTGTCTCAATCGTTTCCTTTATCCTGATGTGTTGGCCTGGCGATGCTGCATCCCGCTGTGCCGAACATTCTTAGCAAGAGGCATTCATGGCAAGAATTCAACGAGCGCTTTTAAGCGTTACCGACAAGTCTCACTTGGTCGAATTTGCGAGGCAACTGGTCGGCATGGGCGTGGATCTGATTTCCACTGGAGGCACGGCAAAACTGCTGCGCGACTCGGGAATTCCCGCCAAAGATATTTCAGATCTCACGGGCTTTCCGGAAATGCTCGACGGCCGCGTGAAGACGCTGCACCCCAAGGTGCACGGAGGCATTCTGCATATGCGCGACAACCCGCAGCATCGCGCGGCTGTCGCCGAGCACGGCATTCAGCCCATCGACATGGTAGTGGTAAATCTTTACGCCTTCCAGAAGACGGCGTCCAACCCGGGGGTTGAATTTCAGGAAATTATCGAGAACATCGACATCGGTGGGCCCTCGATGGTGCGCTCGGCAGCCAAGAATTTTCAGGATGTAGCCATCGTGACATCGCCGGAAGACTACCAAGCGATTGCCAAGGAGATGAAGGAGAGCGGCGGATCGCTCTCGTTGGCGACGAAATGGCGGCTGGCACAGAAGGCGTTCGCCACAACCGCTGCCTATGACTCAGCAATTGCTTCAACGCTGGAAAGCATTGAGCCGCCCGTCGATGGGAGGTTCGCGTTTGGCGGCAGGGATAGATTTCCAGCAACCCTAAGACTCTCATTTCGCAAGGCGTTTGACCTGCGATATGGCGAAAATCCGCACCAGAGGGCCGCCTTGTATGGCGATAGCTCGGGCGAGGGTGTTGCCAATGCCAAGCAGTTGCAGGGCAAAGAGCTCAGCTACAACAACATCGTTGATCTGCAAGCTGCTTGGGACCTGGCGCAGGAATTCGACGAGCCGGTAGTGGCCATCATTAAGCACACGAATCCCTGCGGGACGGCAGTAGCCCCCACATTGTCAGAGGCATATCTGCGGGCTTTGGAGTGCGATCCGGTGTCGGCATTTGGCGGAGTGATTGGCGTGAACCGCACGATCGATGCTGCAACGGCGACTGAAATGGCGAAGCTGTTCCTGGAAGTTATCGCCGCGCCAAAGTTCAACGACGAGGCCAAGGCGATCTTTGCCACCAGGAAGAACCTTCGGCTCGTCGAAGTTGAGCCGAGGGAACAGAGGTGGGTCTTGAAGAACGTTTCCAGCGGCGTTCTGCTGCAGGACAACGACATGCGCCCGCTAACCGAAGCCGACCTGAAGGTCGTGACTGAACGCCAACCGACCCCCCAGGAGATGAAAGATCTGCTCTTCGCGTGGAAAGTCTGCAAGCACGTCAAATCGAACGCTATACTCTATGCCCGCAATGGGCAGACCACCGGCGTGGGCGCCGGACAGATGAGCCGCGTTGATTCAGCGCGCATAGGTGCCATGAAGTCGGTGCTGGGAATCAAAGGGTCTGTAGCGGCGTCGGACGCATTCTTTCCGTTTCCCGATGGCGTGGAAGTGATTGCTGAAGCCGGCGCGACGGCGATCATCCAGCCAGGCGGCTCCGTACGCGACCCGGAAGTTATCGACGCGGCGAACAGGCATGGGTTGGCGATGGTAACGACCGGCGTCCGGCACTTCCGGCACTAGGAGGCTCGTACTGACGAGAGGGAAAGAATCCAGTAACCGCGGAGTTGGTTCGTCACGGTCTATATCAATACGTTCGCTTGTCCAAAGAATTTCAGTTCGAGGGTGATGAAGTCGAGACAGACGGTATGATAGCGGCATAATTCTCCAGCCGCTGACTGGTAACAACAGGTCCAAACAGCACAAAAATGCAAAGCTTTAACGCTTTTTGGCGGCAATCACCCTTGGGATGCCCTGCAAGTCCAGCGCCACGGTCGGCTCATCCCATACTGTCGGACTGAGCAGCTCCACCACCGGATCTCGCATGGAATACCCGATTTCCATGGCCAGCCAACCGCCGGATTTGAGTGCCGCGTGGGCCTGCCCAATCAGCGGACGAATCATGTCCAGCCCATGCTCTCCTGCGAACACAGCTATTCGAGGCTCGTATTCGAAGACAGACCGCTGGACCTTGTCAGCTTCATCGTTGCCGACATAGGGAGGATTGCTGATGACAAAGTCAAAGTCGTGCTGATCTGCGAGCGCCTCAAGCACATTGCTCTGCAAGAACTGTACTCTCCCATGCAATTGCAGCCGGGCGGCATTTGCACGTGCGATCTCCAGCGCCTCGGCCGACAAATCGACTCCGTAAACCTCTGCGCCCTTCAACTCATTCGCTAATGCAAGGGCGATGCAGCCAGATCCCGTCCCCACGTCCACGATACGCGGCCGCTCAACACCCTTCGTCAATTCCAGAGCCGTTTCAACCAGGTGTTCTGTTTCCGGCCGCGGAATCAGCACGGCAGGTGTCACAACAAAGTCGAGTCCCCAGAATTCCTGGTGCCCAGTAATGTACTGCGAAGGAATACCCGCGGAGCGCTCTCCAACAACGTTCTCGTATCGCGCTTGTTCTTCGCTACTAAGCTCGCGCTCAGGATGGGCGTAAAGATACGCCCGATTCACACCAAGCACGAACATCATCAGCGTCTCGGCGTTCATGCGCGGTGAGCCGCAGTCGGAGCTCTCGAGGTATTCGACCGCCGCCGTTAGCGCCTGTTTGAGTTGCACGTGCTCAGGCCACGACCTCCGACTCCTGCTTGAGCCGCTCGGCCTGGAAGTGCGTAATCAGAGCATCGATGAGCGGCTGCAGCTTTCCGTCCATGAACTCCGGCAATTGATGGACCGTGTAGCCGATACGATGATCCGTCACGCGGTTCTGCGGGAAGTTGTAAGTGCGGATCTTCTCGCTCCGGTCGCCCGTACCCACCATGGCCTTGCGCTCTTTGGCCAGGGCTTCCTGCTGCTTCTGCTGCTCCATTTCGTAGAGCCGAGCACGAAGCACGCGCATCGCTTTCTCGCGGTTCTTGATCTGCGACTTCTCGTCCTGGCAGCTCACCACGGTGTTGGTCGGCAGGTGAGTGATACGCACCGCCGAGTACGTCGTGTTTACCGACTGCCCGCCCGGGCCCGACGAGCAGAACGTGTCGATGCGAATGTCCTTGGGATCAATCTTGATGTCCACGTCTTCGGCTTCCGGCAACACCGCAACCGTTACCGCCGACGTGTGCACGCGTCCCTGTGTCTCCGTCTGGGGCACGCGCTGCACGCGGTGCACTCCGCTTTCGTATTTCAGACGCGAATACACGCGCTGGCCTTCGATGAGAGCGATGACTTCCTTCAATCCGCCAACTCCCGATTCGGACGTGGAGAGTACTTCCACCCTCCAGCGCTGGGTTTCAGCGTAGCGGTTGTACATGCGGAAGATCTCCGCTGCAAAGAGCGTGGCCTCATCGCCTCCCGTCCCCGCGCGGATTTCCAAAATGACGTTCTTCTCGTCATTCGGGTCCTTCGGCAGGAGCAGGATTTTCAGCTCTTCCTCAACTTCGCCCACACGCTTCTCCAGCTTGGCCAGCTCTTCTTCCGCATATGACACCATCTCAGGATCGGTTTCATCCTCCAGCAACGCCTTGCTCTCGGCGATGCCGCGCGTAAGGTCCTTGTACTCGCGATACTTCTGGACCACCGGCGTGAGCTCGCTATGCGCCTTGGCGGTCTTCTGGTAGCGCGCTGAGTCGGAGACGATCTCCGGCGACGCCAAAGCCTGGTTCAGCTCTTCGTATTTCGATTCGATTTGTTCCAAACGCTCAAACATGATCGTTGACGGCCCTTGGTTCCGGGCGGGCCAAACCCAATTTTACGGGAATAGAAAGCAGCGCCTTGCTTGGGGCGCATCGCAATGAATTGGGGGAAGGTGATTTCGCGGCGGGCGCCGCTAAGCGATTACCAGTTGGCCGCCGTGGGTCTTTTCCAGTTCCATCGCTTCGTTCAGCGCGGAGATGGCACATTCCACCTGAACATCCGTGGGCTGTTTGGTGGTGATACGTTGCAGCCACAGACCGGGCTTAGTCAGCACTGCGAACAGCGACTTCCCATGCTTCGCGGCAAAGCGGATGAGCTCGTATGACACGCCTGCGATCACCGGCAACAAAGCAACGCGCAGCGCAAACCGCGTCACAAACGTTTGCGCCGGAAACAGCATGTAGATGGCAATCGACAGGATCATCACCGTCATCAAGAAGCTCGTTCCGCAACGCGGATGAAACGTCGAGTACGCCTGCACGTTCTTCGGTTCCAGCGGATCGTGAGACTCGAAGGCAAACACTGTCTTGTGCTCAGCACCGTGGTACTGATACACGCGACGGATATCAGGCATAAGCGACACGCCCCAGATGAACAGCAGGAACAACGCAATACGAACCACGCCATCCACAGCATTGAAACCGATCTGGCTGCCGAAAGCAGGGTAGCTGTCTTTCAACTTCGTTGCCGCAACCAGCGGAACAAACTTATACAGAAAGATGAAGAACCCCACCGACAGAGTGATGTTGACCGCTGCCACCCAGCCGCTAATTTCGGTCTTCTTGGCCTTGGCGTCGGCCTCGCCTGCTTTCCCCGGAACTTCAAGCGCTACGTCGGCCGAGTAACGTAAGGCGCGAAATCCCAGCACCATAGCCTGTCCCAGAGTAATGACGCCTCGCACGACTGGCCAGCCCATCCACTTGTGTTTCTCGGAAAGCCGCTCCAGCGGCTCCGAGTGCGTCGAAACCGTACCATCGGGCCTGCGCACCGAGATGCCCCATGCGTGCGGCGAGCGCATCATTACGCCTTCCAACACGGCCTGTCCGCCGACGAGAGTCTCTTCCCCACTCTCCAGCGCAGGCAGTAACTGGACGGCAATCAGGAAGCGAACATGGCGCAACAAAGCTTGCATAAGCATTAGACTGCTTCCGGCAGGATTTCGGTGCACGAAAGGGACTTCTCTCTAGGGTATGAAGATCGCGCGACAGTGTCAATCACAAGGCCGCCGTACTGTTGGCGACAAACAGGTAAGTAGCTGCATCCAAGCGACTTAAGGCAGCAAAATGATTCACTTAGCTGAGACTTGCGAGCGCATTGCCGGGACCACCAAGAAGCTGGAGAAGACCGCCATCGTCGCCGCTTACCTTCGTGCTCGTGAGCTCGATGATGCCGCTATTTCTGCCGTCTTTCTCGCCGGCGGTGCCTTCCCCGCCTTCGAAGAGCGGACATTGCAGGTCGGCGGATCTTTGCTTTGGAGAGTGGCGAAAGACGTCTCCGGTGCCTCGGAAAACGACCTCCACGCCGGATACCGCAAAACCGGCGACCTTGGGGCGGCGGTTTACCAGGTACTTTCGGCGCAGGAAGCCCAGCGCCAACCTGTACTGAGACTAAAAGAAGTCTGTGTGGCTTTCGATCAAATCGCTGCCACCCGCACGGCCAACACGAAAGGCGAGATTCTGCGGGTATTGTTCGAGAGTGCCACCCCGCTCGAAACCAAGTACATCCTGAAAATCATTACCGGAGACTTGCGGATCGGCCTGAAGGAGAGTCTTCTCGAAGAGGCAATAGCCAGGGCCTACGACGCTCCCCTGCCGGACATTCAGCGCGCCAACATGCTGCTCGGTGACATTGGCGAAACACTTCGCCTGGCCTCCGAGCATCGGCTGGCCGACGCGCGCATACGTTTATTTCGTCCCGTCGGTTTTATGCTGGCTAGTCCCGCGGCCGATGCCGGTGAGGCCTTCGAGTACTTCGAGCACGCGTTGGTCGAGGACAAATACGACGGCATTCGCGCCCAGGCCCATTGCTCGGGCAGTCAGGTGCGCATTTTCTCCAGGACTCTTGATGAGGTCACGGCAGCCTTTCCAGAGCTGGTGTCCACGCTCGCCGAAATGCCGGGCGAGTTGATTCTCGACGGCGAGATCGTCGCGTGGCGTCATATCAAAGAGGGCGGCCATGCCATGCCGTTTTCCGAGATCCAGAAGCGGCTGGGTCGCAAGCAGGTCACTCAGGAAGTGATGGCGCAGGTCCCAGTGGCCTATGTCATCTTCGATGTGATGTACGCCGGCAGCGAGCTCTTGCTGCAGCAACCGTTGTTGGACCGGGCTAAGATCCTGGATAGCGTTTTTGCCGGTGCCAACCGAGTCGAGCCTCGGCCCGTCATCAATGCACAAGGCCTTCTTCTGTTCGAACCCGAAGTTGAGCCGCAGGCATTGTCAGGATGGGTCTTGCGCGCTCCCACGCTCCGTGCTGACTCGGCCGAACAGCTTGAGCAGCTCTTCGCCAAGGCCATGGCGCGCGGTAACGAGGGCCTGATGATCAAGGACGTGCAGTCGCCTTACATGCCGGGACGTCGCGGCAAGTGGTGGTTGAAGCTGAAACGTGAGCTGGCAACGCTCGACGTGGTGGTTACGCGCACCGAGTTCGGCAACGGAAAGCGCGCGCACGTGCTGAGCGATTACACCTTCGCCGTGCGTAAGGGCGAGGAGCTGGTCAACATCGGCAAGGCGTATACCGGCCTCACGGACCCTGAGATCGCCGAGATGACGCAATGGTTTTTCGCCCATACGCTCACGGACTACGGCCACGTACGCGAAGTCGAGCCCAAGATTGTGCTGGAGGTGGCGTTTAACGCCGTGATGCGGTCCGACCGCCACGACAGCGGCTATGCGCTGCGCTTCCCGCGCATTGTTCGCATTCGAACCGACAAGCCTGTCGCTGAAATCAACACGGTGAACGACGTGGAAGCCATCTATCGCCGCCAGCACGGGCGGAGTTAGTGCTCATGCGTATGCTCGTGCCCCGGGCTTACCGGGATCACGCATCCATGTGCCACATCGCAAATGGCGTACTCGAACTGAATCGTCGTGTGATGGATGTGAAAGCGCGATGCCAGCGCCTCCCGAATCTTCCGCAACAGGTCTTCGCTTTCTGAGGCGCGCATATCGGCGATGCCGATGTGGCACGACAGCGAGTGGGTATCGCTACCGATGCTCCACACATGCAAATCATGCACACTGTTTACACCTGATATGGCGCAGATACAGGATTCAATCAGCTCCAGCTCCATACCGCTGGGTATGCCCTCCAGCAAGATGTTGAGGCTCTCGCGAATGATTCCGATCGACGACCACAAGATCATCACACCAATGCCCACCGACAGGGCCGGGTCAATCCAATGCTGGGCGGTGTAGGCAATCGCGATTCCGCCGGCGATGACCGCAGCCGTAGAAAGCGTATCGCCGATCTCGTGCAGCAGGGCGCTGCGCATGTTGATGTCCTGCCTCCCGCGCATCAGCAACAGAGCGATTGCGCCGTTCATCGCCACGCCGGCGGCAGCCACCCAGATCATGAGCTGGGCATGAACGTCGACTGGGTTCAGCAGCCGGCGAAACGCTTCGTACCAGATGTAGAACGAAACGAAGACGAGAGTCAGGCCGTTAACGAAGGCCGCAAGCACACCGGCGCGGTTGTACCCGAATGTTTTGCGAGCATCGGGGCTGCGTCCGGAGAGATAAGCCGCGCCCCAGGACAGCAACAATGCAAAGAAGTCGGAAAGGTTATGCCCGGCCTCCGACAACAATGCCAGGGAATGCGCCCGAATCCCGGCTACAACCAGCAGGACGATATATGCCAGCGTGACCAGCAGGGAAATCTGCAACATGCGAGGAGAGGTCGCGCCATCGCCCGTGCCGGCATGGACATGCATATCTTCAGTTTAGTGAGCGTCCCATTTCCGCACAACCATGGGACATCGAGCGCCGTAATGCTACAATCCTGCCGTCTCGGCCTGCGCAACAAGGAGTATTAATAATCTCTCGGCAAGCAGGCGGTGGCGGAGGAACTTATGAGCACAGCCGCAGATCCGGCCGTTGTCGGCGACAAGCCGCTCTCCCAAGGCGAGCGCATAATCGATACCTTTATCGCTCCGAGCAAGACATTCACCGATATCCGTCGTAACGCAAGTTGGTGGGCTCCATGGCTGCTGATGGCATTATTCAGCCTCGGCATGGTATTTGTCGTCGATAAAAAGCTGGGCATCGACACCGCCTATGAAAACCAGTTACGACTTAGTCCCAAGCAAATGGACAAGATCGATCAGATGCCGCCTGACCAGAAAGCCAAGACGTTGAAGATAGGAGCCACGATTACGCGCTATTTCTCCTACGGCTGGCCGCTGATGATGATCATCTTTGTAGGCATCGTTGCAGCGGTTCTAATGGCGACCTTCAATTTCGGCTTCGGCGCGGAAGTTACGTTCATGCAGGCCATGGCCGTTAGCATGTATGCGTTTCTCCCGGGAATCATCAAAGCGCTAGTGGCGATTGGGGTGGTCAGTGCCGGCGCCGCCGAGGGTTTCACGTTCCAGAATCCTGTGGCCAGCAATCTGAGCCCATTGGTGGACCCAACCTCCTCCCACTTTCTCTATTCCGTGTTGGCTTCCATCGATATCTTCAACATCTGGACGCTGATCCTCACGGGAATCGGTTACTCCTGCATAACCAGGGTGGCGCGTAATACTTGCATGGCAGTAGTTTTTGGCTGGTGGATCGTGGTCACGCTGGTGAGCTCCTGGATCGGGGCTTTATTCGCCTAGCGGAAACCTACGGCCGTGTGTCGCCCTAGGTCCGAAGGGCAGCTGCGAGCACCAAAACATGTCGTTGTCATAGCGTCGCAAAAACTGAGTTATACTCGGCTGGAGTCAGGGTTGTTGCATTTCCGTCTTTCGCGACGGTTTACGGGGCAATTATTACAGTTTATTGAGCCCCGCTTATTGGTAAGACGAGGCCCCATTGCGTCTGTGGAACGGGAGCGAGACGCCGGCCGGTACGTTAGTGTCCCCCGCGGCTTGCCTCCAACCCGACTGTAGATGCCAGGACCGGCCCCGGGAGGTGTTCCTTGGACCTGGTAGTGCTACGTATTTTGTTTGTTTTTTTTACTGTTTTAGCAAGTTATGAACTGAAACCCCTTGGATTGGATCGCTTGACCGCTGCAGGCGTAGGCCTGTTGTTCGGGCTCGCTGTGGTCCTTTTCGAGATCCGGCTTCGCAAGGTCAGCCTGAAGCGCCTGATCGGTGCTGTGATCGGCAGCATCCTCGGCATCATGGGTGCCTACCTGTTCAGTCTGGTCATCCGCAACAGCCTGCCAGCGGGCCCGACTCAGAGCTTCCTCCAGCTCTTCCTAATGCTTCTCATGGCCTACGTCGGCCTGGTCGTGGGCGCGGGTAAGGGAGACCTGCTTAACCTCGCCGCTCTGGGCGGAATCTTTGGCGGCGAAAAACAGTCCAAAAAGAGCTACAAGATCCTCGACACGAGCGTAATTATCGACGGCCGTATCGCCGACATCGCCGAAACTGGGTTTCTCGATGGCGTCATCGTCTTGCCCCAGTTCGTGCTACGTGAGCTGCAACTGGTAGCCGACTCCGCCGATTCCATGAAGCGCAACCGCGGTCGCCGCGGCTTGGACATCCTGCAGCGTATCCAGAAGATCGCGACCCTGACAGTACAAATCGTCGAAGACGACTTCCCCGCCATCCGCGAGGTTGACCTTAAACTCATTGAACTCGCCAAGCTTTACGAAGGCAAAATCGTGACCAACGACTTCAACCTGAACAAGGTGGCCCAGCTTCAGGGAGTGGAAGTTCTGAACATCAACGAGCTTGCCAATTCACTTAAGCCTATCGTTCTCCCCGGCGAAGTGATGAAGGTATTCATCCTGAAGGAGGGTAAGGAGTACAACCAGGGCGTTGCCTACCTCGACGACGGAACCATGGTGGTGGTCGACAATGCCCGCAAGATGATCGGCAAGAACATCGACATCTCTGTTACGTCGGTGCTGCAAACTACCGCCGGCAAGATGATCTTCGGCAAGTTCGACGAGCGAGCCGCAGTCATGCAGCCTCGTTCCGGCGAGCCGCGCCCCGAGCTCCGCAAGCCGGTGCCCGCCCCCGCTGTAGTTCCGGAGATCCCCAAGGCCGAGTGACTACTAGTTGTCCAAAATCAGCTTCGAAAGGATACGGATTCATCTCTAAATGTCAGACATCCCGACGGCTGATTTGAATTCCCCGTCCCGGCCATTTATACTGCGCTGCCCAGTTATGAAAGTCTTTGTCATCATTCCCGCAGCCGGCCTGGGAACTCGTATGGCTTCGTTCTCCGCCGGTACTAAGAGCAAATCCAAGCAGTTCTTTGAACTCAATGGAACCCCGATCCTGATTCACACCGTACGCAAGTTCGCCACCAATCCGCAGGTTAGCGAGATCGTCGTCGCGCTCCGGCAGAACGAAACCGCCGGATTCCTGGAGCAGACCAAGCGCGAGAATCTCCGGACCTCTTTGCGCGTAGTCGCAGGGGGAGAGCACCGGCAGAATTCCGTGGCGAACGCCTTGGCCTCACTTCAGGCGGCGGACGACGATATCGTTCTGGTGCATGATGCGGTGCGGCCGTTCGTTGACAATCAGACAATCGACGGTGTCATCGAGGCGGTGAAAAAGTATGACGCCGCTATCGCCGGCATCCCCGCCATCGACACCGTAAAGCAAGTGGACCGCACCGCCGACGGAGCGGTCGTCTTGGCGACCGTGCCCCGTGAGCGTATGGTCATGGCGCAAACACCTCAGGGGTTCCGCTTTGGACTGTTGAAAAAGGCCTTCGCCGAGGCGACCGCGGATGGTTTCATGGGAACCGACGAGGCCTCGCTGATCGAGCGCTCGGGTGCGCCGGTTCATGTCGTGATGGGCTCGCCCCGCAACCTCAAGATCACAACTCCGGGCGACCTTTCCCTGGCCGAGTTCTACCTGGCCCAGGAACAGCACAGCAAGGCAGGATAAGAGACCGCCTGTGTCCTTCAATACTCAAGTCGTTCGTGTTCCACGCATCGGCTTCGGATGGGACTCGCACGAGTTCAAGCCTGGAGTCCCGCTGAAGATCGGAGGCGTGTTGCTGCCCCACGATTACGGCCTCGCGGGACACTCCGATGGCGACGTCCTCTTGCATGCTCTCACCGACGCCCTCCTCGGCGCCGTGGCAGCGGGAGACATCGGTAGCTTCTTCCCCCCCACCGATCCCCAGTGGAAAGGAGCAGATTCCGTCGTCTTTGTGCAGGAGGCGGTGCGGCAGATCAATGCGCGAGGCTACACGGTGAGCAACCTGGATTGCACCCTCATCCTGGACGCGCCAAAGATCGGACCACACGCAAAAGCAATCCAGGAGAAGGTTGCGTCGCTGCTTGGCATCGAGCCAGCCCAGGTCGGCATCAAGGCCAAGACGCCCGAAGGCATGGGCACCGACAATGCCGCAATCGCTCACGTCGCCGTGCTGTTGACCGAAGTCATGTGGCCTTAAACACACCCGAACAGCGGCACCCGCAAAGGGTTATTTCCCTGTAACGGAGACCGTAAATTTCACGGGGATGGCCCGCGGAGGATAGCACGCGCTGCGATCGCAGGCCTGGAAGCGCAACTCTCCCGAGATCGGATAATCCCCAACCGTCGCCTCTGGTGACGCCTTCACAACCGCCGTGATGGAGAAGTCTCCGCTATACACGCTCAGCTTCTCGTCGGGCGCAAACGGAAATGACATATCTTCCCCGGCCGGATACTGCACCGACGCCACGCCGACGGACGTTTTGGACTTAAACATCTGCGACACTGGAATGTTGAGCGACGTGGGTATCAGAAGCTCAGAATGCGGTTTGTGCGAGTTGACGTGAAACTCATTGGCGATCCGAAAGTCCAGTTCTACGTTCTTCGATTCGCCCGGTTTGAGCTGCACCCTTCCCACTGGTGCGAACTTAATGGAGGGAACAACCCTGCCCGGCTCCTGCGCGCTCAGGGACAAGGCCAGCATGGCAGCAAGCACCACAAAGGCACATCTGCGAATCATTGCGCCGTTACTTGCTGCCCGGCAGCTTTGTCCGCCGGCGATTCAGCAGCCTCGCGGAGACCCACTACGTGCGAAGCTAACGCTTTCTGTATGTTGCCTTCAATTTCGCTGCGGGCTAAAAGGCCAACACCTTTTCCGACGAACTTCCCTTCGCGATCGATGTAGAAGCTGGTCGGCAGGAACTCAACGTTTCCGTATTCTTCCGACACCTTGTCAGTACCGAGAAGCACCGGGTAATTCACGCCCATTTCGCTGGCGAACTGCGCAATCTTGGCGGAATCGCTGTCATCCATTGCAACCCCGAGGACGACAAGTCCATCATTGCCGTATTTTTTTTGTAGGTCGACAAACCACGGCATTTCCACTTTGCAAGGTGAGCACCAGGTCGCCCAGAAATTCAGCAGCACCGCTTTGCCGCGGTAGTCGGAGAGTTTCACACGTTTGCCATCCAGCGACGTCAACTCGAAATCCGGAGCGACCTTGCCCCGAACGTCACCGGCAACGACGCGATTGCGCCCCCTGACACGATTGAGATACTTGCCGCTCACCACCATGCCGATGATGATGACACACAGGGCGATAAATACCAGGCCGTTACGTTTCACAGACGTGCGAACCTCTAGAGTGCGAACCGGTTCAAGAATGAGAGGTAACCGGACAACAGTTTCAGGTTATTCATGAAAATCAGTGCGCCCACGGCGATTAGCAAAACGCCGCTGACAACCTCCACAGTATGTAGATGCCGGCGGAACCTCGTGTAGAAGCCAAGAAATCGATCGACCCCGAGCGAAGTCAGCAGAAAAGGTACTGCCAGGCCCATCGAATATACCGCCAGCAGCAAGATGCCCCGAAGCACGGTGTCTTGCGCTCCAGCCAGCACTAAAATTGTAGCCAGAATTGGGCCGATGCAGGGTGTCCAGCCGAACGCAAATGCAAAACCCACAACGAAGGAACCCCAGGCGCTCGACCCGCCCTTAACCTCGTGCATGCGCTTATCCGCATAAAGGGCCTTGATCTTCAGCAGCCCGGTCAGGTGAAGACCGAACACGATAACAACGATCCCGGCTATCTTCGCCAGAATGTTGTGGTACTCATTGGCAAGCTGGCCAACGCCGGTCGCCACCGCTCCTAGCGCGATAAATACCACGCTGAAGCCCAGGATAAATGTGAGCGAATGCAGCATGACGGTCCCCAACATGCGCCGCTGGCTGGACTGCAGGTCTTCCATCGTTGCTCCCGAGATTAAAGACACATATCCCGGCACCAAAGGAAGGACGCATGGCGAGAGGAAAGATAGTGTTCCCGCTACAAAAGCCGCCACGGGAAGAGGGAGACTGTGCATAAGCAATAACTTATTGTAACAATCGCCGGTTACTCGGTCGTCAATTCTAAAAACGTATTCGACCGATGCTTCCCCGAAAAGCTGCCCGGGTGAGTCAGCCACTAGGTTCCCGCACTTGCATTTTTTGGGCAAAGCGTGGGGTTAGTAATCTTTCGGGTAACCCGCACAACAGGTTATCTCGCCATTGGCCTTGAATTCGCCCGTATTGGCGACTCCCGCAATCCCGACCAAGTCTCCGAAATCACGATTGAGTCCCCGGGATTGTGCGGATCGTACTTCACCGACGCGTGCAAGCCGAGCCGGCAGGAGTATAAGTCGATGAACTGCCGTAGCTTAGTCACATCCTGCGACGCTTCATAGGTAACCCCAGCGACATCGTAGGTGAAGATGAGGAGAATCATCTGACGAGAGGTCACGGGGTCCTCGATCTCTTGCACATCAATTACGGTTCCATCGATGATTCGCCCGCCCAACACGAGCAGCCGTCGGCGCTCCCGTTCAAAAGTGTCCCCGACGGCTTTCGGCTTGCGTGCCAGCAAGGCATAGCCCACAACGGCTGCCGCGATGCCGAGTGCCAGTACGGGATAGTAACCCAAGACATTCATAATCGGTATTGCCTAGCATACCGCGGATTGCGGATGTAAGTTGCAGGAAGCGGCAGCCGGGTGCCCCACTCCTTATCGCCTGATCTTGGTTGGGGTGGGATCAACCAATTTCGCGGTAGCAAGTAACGAACGAGGATCCAGCGGCGGAGCCGCAGCGTGCTTTGAGACGTGAGCGTCGGCGCGCGTAAAGGGTCCCAAAAATGTCCACGAGCGGCGGAGCGTCGTTGTGATTCTCCGATGATTCGCGAGACCACGGCGGCTGGCAATTGCAAAGACCCAGCAGGGGTGAGATATCTAACCCCCGCGCTTCAAATCTATGAAATGCTCAGACCTCCAAACGCCGGAACCCGGCGCTGCGAAGGGACGACATGTGGCACACGCGCTACGTCCCATCCCCCACCGGATTGCTCAACACCCCCACGCCCTCGACGCTTACCTCAACTACATCCATCGCCTTCAACGGACTTACCCCTGCCGGAGTACCCGTCGCGATAACGTCTCCGGGTTCCAAGGTCATCACTTGCGCGATGTATCGCAAGATCACATCAAGCGGAAATATGAAGTCTGCCGTCGTGCCATCCTGCCTAAGCTCGCCATTAACCCGTGTCTGCACCCTGACGCCTTGCCACGGATCCAATCCCGAAACCACCACTGGACCAATCGGGCAGAAGGTGTCGAAACCCTTGGCACGCGACCATTGGCCGTCTTTATTCTGGAGGTCGCGCGCGGTGACGTCATTGACGCACGTATAACCGAGGATGAATTCCCGAACATCCTGCCCCTGTCGAATTCCGTGGCACCGTTTTCCGATCACAACACCTAGCTCACCTTCGTGATCCACACGCTGCGAGAGAGCAGTTGGTCGCAAAATCGTGGCGCCGGGCGCCAGAACCGCCGAAGGCGGCTTGAGAAAAATCAACGGCTCTTTGGGTATCTCATGATTGAGCTCTTTGGCGTGCTCGCGATAATTCCGCCCGATGCACACAATTTTCGTTGGGCAAACCGGCGCAAGCAGGTGAACCGCAGTCAGCGGAATTTCTACGCCATCGCCACAGCTGGAATCGGCTTCGCTGGCTGGAAGATTAGCGACGACGGTGCGAATAACGTCACCGCTGCTTGCCGGCTTGATCAATCCGTATCGAATCTCACCACTCGATTGGAATCGGCAAAATCGCATGGAAGCTCCGTTTATTCTTTTAGCGGAACGACTTCGGTCGTTTCACTTGATCTTGGGCTCTGGTTGCCCCGCAGGTCCACCGCCGAAACCGAATATTGATAAGTCTTGCCAAGCACTACTGTCTCGTCGCGGAAGGAGGGCACCGGCACGAGCTTCTGATTCAGCTTCTGTGGCTCGCCTCCATCGACGCTGCGGAATACGTTGTAACCCGCCAGGTCGCCTTCCAGGTTTGGCGCCCAGGAGAGGTCGACGAATGGCTTCTGTCCGACGCTGGAAAACACTGCCTGCAACCCTGTGGGCTCGGCCGGGGGAAAGATGTCGCGCGTGAACGTCTCGATCGGCTTCGAGTCATCGCCTTCGACCGCCATATTGACGCCCTGCGCGTTCACCAATGTGACCGAGGTGATTCGGTAGTCGTATTTGGTTTCCCAGGCGAACGTCTTGTCCAGATACGAGCCGTCGGGCGCCGGTTCAACATCCGCGAGCGCAATGTATGCATTCGCTCCTTGCGGGCTGCGCATGATGCGATAGCGGAACGCGAGTCCCTTAGGGGGGGCCGGAACCTCGGCGTTTTCCCAGGACACCACCACGCCATCGGCCTCGACCTTCAGCGAAATCTCCGGAGGCGCAATCGTTGGAGCCACAGGAATCAGCACCTGGTTCGATAGTCCCGCGCTACGGTCCCGCGAGTTCATGATCTCTACTGCATAACGCACGAAGCCTGCGGGGTCCTTCTCGCCCAACTCCACAGGCAGTGTATCGATATATTTCATGCGGACCGCCGGTCCTTGTTCGTTCTTGCGCTTCTCTTCCGGTTTGCCATTCTGCACGGTCGCCACTGCAGAGCATCCACTCATCAGGGCAGTGCCATCGTGACGGCAAATGCGGCTTTCAGGAATGGCCTTCACGAGCGTGCGATCGGTATTCTTTCGGGGTAGCGTCCAGTCGAGCTGAACCTTATTGCCCTTGCGCGATGCCGTGAGGTCCTCTACCGGTCGCGCCAGCTGGAGTGAGGGCAACTGCGGCGCGCCGGGCATACCGCATCCGGTCAAAATGACTATGAGAAAAATACATCCGATAAGAATGAATACGGGCTGGCGCATGGAAGCTACCAGCGTAACAAATCGCGAGGCACCACTCCTAAGTTGGGAGGGCCACACTTAAAACGTGATACTCGCATCTTTGGGCAATCGATCCCCGCGACATGTGTGAGCAGTGTTGGAGCTGGTTGGGAAGATCTGGGCCAGGCCGAGGCCGTGATTCACAAGCCTCCAATCCATCTTCGTCAAGCCGTTCTTCTCCGGACGGCGGCTGACGTTGAACTTCGCCCCGCAGAAACGAAACCAGGTTAGTCCGCTCGCGTTTGTGAGTGCCATAATTCTGGTAGGCCGCGGAACCCAGAACGCGTATTGGGATCAATAACGAAATTATCGAGATGAGGGAGGACGAGGGGCCTTGGGGAGCCCGCTTGAATGCGTGCATCCATTGGGCTCACCTCTGAAAACTTCGCCGCATCGGGTTGCCGGGGCCTAACTTTGCCGTAGGCTGGATCAGCCCTCAAGCTTCTTCGACAGCAGTTCGTTCACGAGAGCAGGATTCGCTTGTCCCTTCGAGGCTTTCATAATCTGGCCGACGAAAAACCCTGCCACGCTCTTCTTTCCGGCACGATACTGCTCTAACTGCTTAGGGTTAGCGGCGATGACCCCGTCGATCAGCTTCTCAATGGCGGCGGTATCGGTAATCTGCTGGGGCTTTTCTTTCTCGTAGATGGCGGGGAAGTCCTCGTAACGCGCGAAGGCTAGGTCATATAAGTCCTTTAGAATCTTGCCGCTGATCGCGCCGACTTCCACCAGGTCGGCCGACATGGCGACGCCCTTCATGGAAATCGGCGACTGCTCGATCTCCAATCCCTTCGCTTTGAGCCGTCCTAACAGCTCCGCCTGGACGAGGTTGGCAACCCGTTTTGGATTCTTCGCTGCCGAGGCTGCTTGCTCGAACTGGTCTGCCATGGACCGGGTGCGCGTCAGGGTGGACGCATCGGCTTCAGTAATACCGTACTGTTCGACAAGCCTTTTACGTTTATTTTCAGGGAGTTCGGGCAATCGAGCGGCAATCTCCATGCGCCAGTCCGAATTGACCAACAAGGGCAATAAATCCGGCTCCGGAAAGTAGCGGTAATCGTGCGCCTGCTCCTTGGAACGCATGCCGTAGGTGCGGCCTTCTGCGGCATTAAATAACCGTGTTTCCTGCACGATAGCGCCGCCCGAGCGCAGCACCTGCTGCTGCCGCTCGATCTCGTACTCCAGCGCCTGCCGAATGAAGCGGAACGAGTTGACGTTTTTAATCTCCGTCTTGGTTCCGAACTGCTTCTGCCCGATCGGCCGCACGCTGATGTTAGCGTCGCAGCGCAGCGAGCCTTCCTCCATGTTGCAGTCACTAACTCCTGTGTAAAGAATGATTTCCTTCAGCCGCGTCAGGTATTCCCACGCCTCGTCTGGCGAGGAAATATCCGGCTCGCTGACGATTTCGATGAGCGGCACCCCGGAGCGATTGAGATCAATGGAAGTCCAATCATTGCTGTCAGGTAACCCATCGTGCAGGCTCTTGCCGGCATCTTCCTCCATGTGCAATCGGGTAATACCGATCCGCTTCTTGCGGCCACCGGAGGCGCTGATCTCAATGTAGCCGTGCTCGGCGATCGGCTTGTCGAATTGGGAAATCTGGTAGCCCTTCGGCAAATCAGGATAGAAGTAGTTCTTACGGGCGAAGATGGAGTGTTCGCGGATTTCGCAATTCAGCGCCATGGCGGCGAGCACCGCGAACTCCACCGCCTGGCGGTTAAGCACGGGCAGCGCGCCGGGCAGGCCGAGACACACCGGGCACACATTGGTGTTTGGCGGATCGCCGAACTGCGTCGAGCAGCCGCAGAAGATCTTTGTCTTGGTCAGCAGCTGGACGTGAACTTCCAAGCCGATGACCGGTTCGTATTTGATCTCGGTCGCTGCCGGAGCTTCCCGACTGGTGGCCATGGTTCGATTATAGTGGCGTGTGCGGCTTGATTAGGCCTCGGCAGTAGTGTCTTTGGGTCTCCACAAGCCCAGCACGATGCCCATCAAGCATGAGCCAATGAGCGGGTAGCCGGCACAGATCATCATGAAGCTCGCGACCCGCATCTCGAAAACCATTTCGGTGATTATGGCAAGCGCGGCGACGATTCCTACCATCAGACCGGAGACCGCGCCGCGAACGATGCCGTAACGGCATTGCACCCCCAAAACCCAGGCGATGACCAGCGCCATTCCCAGACTGCAAAGGAAGGAGATCAGGTAAGGCCAGAACATGGGATGTGCCATGTAGTTCTGAATTTCTTCTGGCGTCAATCGGGTGCCAGCGCGCCAGGGAGCAGCAAACGCAGTGAACCAGAACGCTCCAAACGCAAAATGGACGATAGCAGCCAGGCTGACTGCTCCCATATTCACTTTCATCATGTCCTCCGTTTGGGCGCAACGATAACCGTTGAAGCGGGCTGGACGCAACCGGTTTTTGATGCCTCTTGGATTCCTAATGGGCGGAGACGCCTTCACTCGTGCAGAGGAGGGTAATTAGTCTAGCCTTGCCCTCTCGCTAGCGCCTGAGGCAAAAAACTTCACTGGTTCGAACCGTTGAATTCTCCGGATAGTTTATAGGCAGCGCTCAACCACCCTACGGCACGCAAAAGTGGCGCGTTTCGGAAACCCCGGTAAGGCGGTGTGTTTCACCCGTTAAATACATGAAGGGAATCCGCACAGAGCGAGGGCCCCATCCGGTGTGCAGTCTTGCTGGCGCAAAGCGCGCAGACTGAGAGAGGCATGTCGCTTGGCAAGGCGGACGCCGTCAGGGTCGCGGACCAGATGGCAGTGGTAATAGGAGGGCACAGTTAGACCCAGCGCACGAATCAGCAGCAACTGCCGCGCAGTCGCTTTCAGCAGGTCAGCGCCGCGAACGACTTCCGTGATCTGCATGGCGGCATCATCCACCACTGCGGCAAGTTGATATGCGGGAACATCGTCACGGCGCCAGATGACGAAGTCGCCAAAGTCATGTCCTGCAATGTAGGACTGAGGCCCGAAGTGCTCATCGCAAAATCGGATAGTTTCACCGTCTTGAACGCGAAAACGCCAGTTCACTCCAGCCGGTTCAGCATAGTAACGAGCCTCTGCGATCTTCTCGCGGCAGCGACCGGAATAGAGCGGCTCGTCATTCTCGCCCTCGTTGGGAGCGCTGGCAGCCAGAAGCACGTCCCGGCGCGAGCACGTGCAGGGATAGATGGCTCCGCAGTCGCCCAGTTTGCGCCAGGCTTGGCGGTAGAACTCTCGCCGTTGGCTCTGGCGATACGGCGCGAAAGTACCGCCGACATCCGGGCCTTCCTGCCAGCGAATCCCCAGCCAGCGTAAGTCTTCCAGCATAGCCGTTGCGAACGCAGGTTTCGAGCGCTGAGGATCAAGGTCCTCGTCTCGGAAGACCAGAGTGCCTTGATTCTCTAGTGCGCGCTGGTAGGCCGTCCAGAAGGTTGCTGCATGTCCGATGTGAAGCAGGCCCGTAGGCGAAGGCGCGAGGCGGCCACGATAGGCAAAACGTGCACGGGGAGAATTGTAGAAGGTAGCTGGTGGCTGGTTCGTCGCCCCGTCGCAGCAATTTGCCCTCAAGCTGTGACCATCTTTGCCGACCAGCTCTTTACGAAGGCTCCGAAGCGGTCGAGCGCCTTGGAGAAATTCTCTCCGGCGGCAGCAAAGCCCAGGCGGAAATGCGAGGGCTTATCAAAGCAATCGCCGGGAGCCAGCAGGATTCCATGCTCGGTGGCGGCCTGGCAGAACCGGCGCTCGCTTTCTCCGCTCACCAGCCAGGGGAAAGCGGTCATACCGCCCCGCGGCGGAATCCAGCCGAACACGTCGCGATGATCCGCCATGAAGCGCTCGAGGAGCTTGAGGTTTCCGGTGGCGGTTGCCTGGGCCTTGCCCAGCACGACGTCACGCTTGCGGATTGCGATTTCCGAAAGAATTTCTCCCGTGGTGTTGTTGCATATCGAGAAGTAGGCGCGCGCGTTCCAGTACTGTTGGCGGCGCCGAGCGTCGTGCTCGATCATCCATCCCGTGCGCACGCCGGCGATCGAAAATGCCTTCGACAGATCTGAGATCACGGTAGCGTGTGGCAGGCGCGCCGCCGATTGTGTTGGCCTTCCGTGGTAGATAGGATGGTAGACCTCGTCACACACCAGCTGAATTCCGCGCTCGGCGGTGAAGTCGTGCAGCGCTTCCATTTCTTGGTCGGCGATGGTCGCGCCGGTGGGGTTGTGCGGGCTGTTGACCAGGATGAGCTTGGTCTTCGAGTCGGCGAGCCGCTTAATCTCATCGGGATCGATGCGGAAGCCATTCTCGCGGCGCACGTGATAGAAGCGGGTTTCCAGGCCAAGCGACTCCGGCAGCGCCGAGAACGTAGTGAATCCAGGCAGCGGGATGATAACGTTCGCGCCCGGTTCGGCGGCCAGCCACATCAGGGCTACGAGCGCCTCGGAGGCGCCGGTCATGATTTGGACGGTGTCTACCGGGACAGTCTGCATCTCGGCGATTGCCTCACGCAGACTGTCAGCGCCGGCGGGGCGGCTGTAGACCAGCTTGTGGTTCAGGAAGCGGTGGCGCGTTTCGTCGTCGGCCAGGGCGAGAATGTCGTTGACCGTCCAGTTCGGTCCGGTGCTTGCAGCGAGGTTGAAATCTATGTCGTGTTCATACTGGTCGAGCCAGGCATCGAGCAGGAACGGCTTGAGTTGCATGCGAGCACCTCGAGGGAGATTTGGCTCCTGTTATTGATTCTGCGAGTAGGCGCAGCGATGATTTTTTGGTTTTTCGCCGAGTCTACGCCGCAGCCTAAGATAAGCCCAACGATTTCTGCTCTTCTTATGTAAAGTGGTTTCTATAGTAAAGTACTAAGCGCCTGAATTTTCACAGCTCAGGCCGAGCTCATTTCGTATTTCCGTTGGCTTTGTTGTTGGACGGATTTGCCGGCATCCATAGAGGCTGCTGAGCAGAAATGTGTGTTACCTTGAGATTGGGAAACAGCGGACGGATGTCTTCTGCACAGCGTTGCATCCCCGCCTCCTCGGAGACTTCATGGCCCAGTAGTACCAGGGCCTTATGGCGTCCCTGAGCGACGGCATCGCGAACGTATTCGACTGCCTCCCATTCTGCCGATTCTCCAGCCAGCAGAACTTCAACATCGTCACGGCGAAGCGCCAGCACCTGCTTCTGCAGTCGTGAAGCCCCAGGAAGAACTACGACGTGAGTCACCTGCAGGTTGGGGTCTCCGACGACGCGCATCGTCCGAGCCTTTAGCCGAGTGGACAAATCGCGCGACAGCTTCAGCAGCGATGTCTGCGGAATTGTCACCAGAAATGGGTTGCTGGATTTTACGTTGTTCTTCCAGCCGAGTTCCTGAATGAGCGCAATGGCAACGGGATCGGGTGATGCGGAGTGAATGCCATCGTGCAGCCGAAAGACCACCATCTGGTGCCGCTGGATGTACTTCAACTTCTCGCGATAAACGGGATCTTCGGCGAAAAACAAGGTTTCGTCGAGATGGTTATAGAAAGTCGGCTCGTGGGTGATGACTAGGTTCGCGCCCAGACGATTGGCTTCGCGCAGGACGTCCATAGTATCCGTAAAGGTGGTTACGATTCCCGTAACTCGCAGGGAAGCGTCACCGGCCTTAATCGTGTCAACGGTGTTGGAAGGCAGGGCCGGAGTGTAGTAGCGCTCGATACGCTGAATGGCTTCGGCAGCCGTAATGGCTTGCGCTCTGGCTGGCGTTGGTAGCAAAAGCAATAAGATCGCAGAGCAAGCCCCAGACAGAAGTGCTCGCATTCTCCCACTCCTCGAGCGCATCGAAGCACTGCGCCGCCTACGGAATCGGCCTCACTTGAATCTGATCCGCACGGCAATCCTTCTGAGTCGTGGGACACGCCATGTACTGGAAGTCTTTGTTGAGGCAGATTTGCACGGCCGAGAAATCGTTCTGCGGACACGAAACGCGGAAGGCTCCCTTCGGGGCGTTGTTCGCTGAGGCGAACGCAGCCTCGATATCCGACGGGCTGGTCTGTGCTGACTCTTCCGGCTTCTTGAATTCATTGGGCACGCTCAATCCCGTGTAGAGTTTTTCGATTTCCCCGAAGTAGTCCTTCACGGACAAACCGCTGCAGGTGCCGTGCTTCTCCCATTCGTGTTGGATCAACTGCTTCCCCGGCATCATCGGCAGCATGTGAACCACCGTAGCCGAGGCGACCGGTGGAGTACTGGTGCAATCCTGTGGCCACTTTCCATTGTTGTCCTGCGGCCATAAGCCGTGTACGACGAGACCCATGTGCTTGTTCGGATTGCACTCTGCCGACCCGCGTCCGTTGGGATTGGTAGCGCAGAACTGAGGGGCCCAGGACAGCGTCAGAAGATAATAGTCGAATTGTCCCGGCTCATTAGTGTCCGAAGATGACGGGCTCTTCTTGTGTTTGGCAAGGCTGGTTCCGCCAAACGAGACAAGCAAGGCGTTCATCAGCAGCAGCGGCAGCAATCTGTTTTTCATAGGCTGCACATCTTACCGCAAGTCCTTTCGGCAAATGAGCGGAAAATGCTTCAGTGCAGATGAAAGAACCTGTCAAGCATAAACATCAGTCCGACGCCCACAAATACCAGGATTGCCATGCCGACGCCGGGCTCGCGATTAACCTCCGGGATTAAATCTGAAGCAGCTACGTAAATCGTCACGCCAGCCGCTACCGGCAAACCATATCCGACAGATTGTCGCCCGACGGCCATGGTCAGCACTCCTGCAAGGGTAGCCAGTCCGAGCATCATCGAGGCGAACCAGGATTTCCCCTTGCTCAGGCCGCTGGCAAGCATGACCGAAGTCACGGTAAAGCCCTCGGGAATCTTGTGCAGAAAAACTGCCACAAAAATAACCCAGCCTAACCCCGGTGAGATGAGAAAGCCGGAGGTAATCGCGATGCCATCGAAAAAGGTGTGGATCATCAGCCCAAAGAGCACTGACATTCTGTTGTGCGTATGCAGGAATTCCTCGGCGTGCGTCTCCTCGCCATAATGGAAATGCGGAGTGATTACGTGCTCGAAAAAATGCACGATCAGATAGCCCAGCAACACCAGCAAGGCGCCACTCCGTCGGCTGAGTTCAAGGCTTTCAGGCACCATCTCTACCAAGGCTGTGGCCAGCATGAATCCTGCGCCGAGAGCCACAAAATAGCGGAGATACCGCCGCTCCCAACTTCTCTGCACAATGACGGCACCGCCGAAGACGTTGGCGGCCGCAGCAGTGAGTCCCAGCAATATGCTGATTCCAATAGGATTCATGGACAGCCAGAAGAATAGCAGAGTGACTGGAAGCGCCCGACACTATCGCTCGGGATTAATCTCTCGCAGCTCCGCTACGGTCAATTCCACTTTTTGCCATTCGTCGGCAGACATTCCTTCGGGATGC